>NZ_JADPKL010000031.1:0-55080 GCF_023073935.1 Bradyrhizobium sp. 147
GAGTTCGTCGTTCACAACCGTTTCCATTACAAATCGCACAAGCTTGGAGCGGGAGATTCCACGTTCCTTTGCTGCCTTCTGTAGATACTCGACTTCCAAAGGAATAACGATGTTCTTGATGGCCACAACGTGTCCGATGCTCTTTGTTTGCTCTCGTTTCTTGACCAGCAAAGTTGGTGAGAATTGGAAGCACTGTGACAATCGACTAACGTATACACACCCAAGTTCTGCGGGATGCTGCATTGAAAACGGTATGAATTTACGTCACACCAGCAAAGAATAGCTTCGATCATCCAATCTGCGAAAAGATGCTGGATATGCGCGACTGTGCGGCGGATGCGGCAGCCGCGGAGCTGAGGTCAGACCAGATTTTCAGAGATGAAGCATTCCCGCCCCCGCCTGCGGGAGCCTGCGCCGGGACAGTAGACACAAAAGGGCGGCCTCAGCGCTGGGCGCAGCCGAGGCCGCTAGGGTCTGCTCCGGAGCTCTTGGGGACACCGGAGCAGAGACCCCAATTGCCGAAATTGCCACTTGTTCCCGACTCGTAAAAAGCTCCTAAATTCCTTATCTTTCGCCCATGCGTATGGCGTACGACCTCTGCCTGGCGATGGCCGGCAAGCAGGTCCCCTCAGGGCCGGACTGGTTCCATGAAGTAAAGCACGATGGGTACCGAATGCTGGTCATTCGGGAGGACACCCGGGTGCGCCTGCTCTCGCGCAATGGCACCAACTGGACGAAGCGATATCCCTGGATAGCTGAGGCAGCGCTGAAGAACCGGCAGAAGCGCTTCGTGATCGATGGCGAGGCCGTGATCCTCGGGGTGGATGGCATCAGCGATTTCAACGCGCTGCACAGCCGGCAATACGACCATGAGGTGCAGCTTTACGCCTTCGATACCCTCGCGATGGGCGGCGATGACCTGCGCACGCTACCCCTTCACCTGCGGAAAGCAAACCTGCAGCAGCTGTTGGCGCGGCGGCCGGACGGGATCAGTGTGGCCCCCTTCGAGCGAGGCGAGATCGGGCCTGACCTGTTTCAGGCAGCCTGCCGCATGGGCCTGGAAGGTCTGGTCTCTAAGCACCGCGATAGGCCGTACCGTGGCGGTCGGCAGAAGCACTGGATTAAGGTGAAGAACCGGGCGCACCCCGCGATGGAAAGGGAACTGTGATGGCTTACAAGCAAGGCGCTCGCGAGACAATGACGAAGAGATTAGGCGTGACGTGGGTGACTCCTGATCGCGTTCCCGACATCCACACCGGCGAACCGTGGTCCGAGATGGCGGTTGAAGACTTGCAGGCCGCGTGGAAGACGGGTGCCAACCTCGAAGAGTTGAGCACATACCTTTGCCGCGACTGGGAAGACATCACCGAGAAATGCAAGGAGCTTGGTCTTGATCTGATCTATCAGCCGCAGCGCCGTCAGGGCTATCTCCAAAACCGGAAGCGCCAGGAGGAGAAGAAGTCCAGCGCGGGAGGATCGTGAAGATGGCTCGCCTCACCCCCGCCGAGCAGATCGAGCAGAGCTACGACGACACCATGAAGGCGCTGGCCGACTATCTCACGCGCGAGCGCGACGCGGCGACCACCATCAATCGGCTAATCCAGATCCTTGATCGCGACAGCCTCCGCGACGCCATCACGGAGGTCCTGGTTGACGCACGCCTGCATCCAAGACCAAGAGCGGACGTCCCGGAGCGCGAATCATGACCGTTTGGATTCACGATCAGGGCGAGGTTCTGAAGGTCTTTGCGACCGAAGGGGTTGCGCAGGCATGGCTCGACGAGAACGACCCCGAGGGCGTCGCTTTTGAGTACGACGTGATACCGCCAGCGTGAACCTGCACCCGCAGAACAGGCCCCAACTGAGGCGGCCTTACTCTGCTACGTCCTGCACGGGTCGGATTTTCTCGGCGCGGCTAGCGAGGACTTCGTAAGTCTTGGCGACCTTACGGAGGCTCTCCCTCGTCTCTGGAAACTCGCAGTTATCAGCCTTGGTACGAAACTCCTCCGCTCGCATTCGCCAGTACTTCGGCGGTCGTATACGCTCGATGCCCATGGCCAACCTCCCGAATTGGTCCATCCTTTCCCAATCCATTAATGTACATGCCGCCCCGGGTGTTCCGCTGGAACATACACGTCAAAAGTCGCATAGAACAAAACAGGCCACTGCGAAATTCAAACTAAGCCACTAGGGAGGCCAGCGCGGCCGAGGGGTAAGCTCGCTGCAATAGGCCACTCTGCCACGCTTCCGCACGCAAAAGCGCCCCGCCAGCCGCAAGGCCGATGGGGCGTTCTTGTATGTGCAAATCTGCGTCCATGCTTGCAGTCTATGCTTGCACAATTCACCATGCAAGCATATTCTTGCAGAAGTTTCATGCAAGCATGGATTGAATATGGATGAATCTAAAAGGCAGGGCGGCCTTGCCCGGGCGAAGTCTCTTTCACCTGAGGAGCGGAGTGCTATCGCTCGTCGGGCTGCACTTGCCCGGTTCGGTAAAGACCTCCCGAAAGCCGTTGCCGAGGGCGTCCTAAAAATCGGTGACGTCAGTTTGGCGTGTGCCGTTTTGGACGACGCTGAAAACACGCGGGTGTTTTCTCAAGAGGGGTTTTTGACCGCTATCGGTCGCGCCGGAAAGGCTAAGGGCGGAGAAGGCGCTTCGGTCGACGGAAAGCCTGCTTTCTTGCGTGCAAAGAACTTAGAGCCCTTTATTTCCAATGACTTAATAGCGTCGACAACACCGCTGGAATTCGTCCCTTGGAAAAGCCCGGGATACCAGGGCCGGGCCTTTGGGTACAAAGCTTCGCTCCTACCCGGGGTGTGTTGGGTCTACCAAGACGCTCTCGTCGCCGGAAAACTCACAGTAAAGCAGCGGCACATTGGATTGGCCTGTCAGGCACTCCTGAAAGCTCTAACCAATTTCGCGATCGAGGACCTTGTTGATCGAGCTACGGGTTTTGAAGACATCCGCAAGCGCGAAGCGATCTACCGAATTTTGGAAAAGTACGTCAGCGCCGAAAAGCTGACGTGGGTAAAAATGTTCGATACCGAATTCTATCGTCTAGTATTCAGGCTCAACAATTGGTCATTTGACCCCGAAAAAACAGCTCGTCCCAGCGTACTCGGACATTGGACGAACAACATCTATGATCGTGTTGCGCCGGGTCTGCGCCCCACTCTTCATGCGCGGGTGAAGCGCAACGCTGCGGGCAAGCCAACCGAGAAAATGACTCAGTACCTGACGCCAGAAGAAGGAAAGGGTCGCCTAAAGGAGATGCTTGAGGGCATCAAGGCCATAATGAAGGTATCGCGCGATAAGCACGATTTTTGGGAAAAGATGGATATTGCATACCCCAAGCTGGACGGAGACAATTTCCTCCTGCCGTTTGAGGATTTGCCTCGATTGGAAAAGCCAAAATGAAAGAGGCCGCCCACTGAGGCGGCCCGTCCACTGAGGCGGCTTTACTCTTGCGCCGGTTCGCAGCGGAGCGCCGCCTTCTTGGCAAGCGCAGCCTCGATCAATTCAGCTACGCCGTCGAGCGCGATTTGGTCGTTGATACGTGAAGCTATGTATTTGTAGCGCGCAATGCGCAGGTCGATCTCGTCACACTTCTCACACATAGCTCACCGCGATTGTTGAGGGCGGGAGCGTGCAGAACTCTCAGTCACCGATAAAAGCCAAGGACCGGGGCGGCGATGACGAGACCCTAAACTAAATAGTCAGTTCCAGATACAGGAACGAAATTAGGCCACTTCTAAATTCAAAATAAGCCACTGAGGTCGGAAACAGGCCAGCGCCCAACAAACCTTGCGAAAGGATGGGCACGCAAGGGCTGATCCGTCGTCTGAACTGGCAACCGTCTCCCCCGCTCCAAACGCCACCGGCGGGTGACTAGAAGGCCACGGTCGAGCCAAACGTCGCCGCGACATGTCAGCACATATTCACTTTTGCCGCCCTTTTGCTGGTGCGGTCAGCGAGGCGTCATCCTACGCGCCGGTAGCGAGGGGACCATAGTGGCGTCCGCCGAAAAAGACCGCCAACCGAGGCGGCCTTTACTGTCTCTCGATGATCGGTGGCGGGGCGAGATTCTCCGGCGGTGCCGGGTCTTTGACCGCCCTGTGCGCCTTATCGAAGAAGCGGAGCGCCAAGATGTGCATGGCCCGGGCCTTCTCCGGGTCCGGTTCGGCTAACGCCATCCGCGCTGCGATTTCGGCTTGTTTCAAATAGTACTCGGCAGTCGGGACCATATTCCCCCCTCGTTCCACCTCCTCCAGTGGAACGCTAGCGGCTTAAGTCCCAAAGTGAACATTAGTTCCAAGGGCGCCAAGAAAATCGGTGCTACGAGCTAAAGTCGTCTGGGGCGGCCTGCCCCGAGAGCAGCGAGCGCGGATGATCTCGGCGCCGGTGACGCGCTCGCCGGCGGGCCGCTCCTGGATCGACGATAAAGCGCGCGCCGGGTGACGGGCAGCCTGTCTTTCAGACGTTCAAACAGGCTTGCCGCAATAGCCGCGCGAGGCTGCACAGCCTTGCGATTTGCCTTCACACTCTCGTGGAGGGCGGAGAGATCGATCTTATCCAGAGCGTCCAACCAGTCGCTGCCGAACCAAGCTGGGTGAGCGAGCAAGAGATCCGACACGGCAGAGATAACCGGTGCGGTCAGCGCCCGTTCGTTACCTGCGCTCTCCACAATCGACAGCAGAACCTCGCGTAGATGGGACTCGCCCCAGTCTAACAGCAGCCTTTGTAACGTTGCCGCCGCACACGTTTCTAACGCCTTGCCCCCGAGACGACGTTGGGCAGGCGCTACAACGGCGATTCCAAATTCGGAGCAGATTTTGGCAACATCGGACATTGCAGGCATCGGCGTACAACAACTCTGCGTACTGCGGTACAGGATTATGCGCGACCGCAGGTCTAACGATGGCGCGCCCTTGACTGGAAGTCGCCTCGATCAGTGGCGCGTGCCTTCCCTAATTAATGCGTCGGCACAGCTGATTCCGTTCTGCCAAACCCCCACCTAAAACCGTGCTTTTTGATGCGGCGGCTACCTACCTAGCCTGAAGGTCGAGCGGGCCTTCGCAGACCCTGTAAAATAAGGGGTCCAGAGCTGAGAAGGTCCGCCCCCCGGGCGCGGTTACATCCGCCGTCGCCCGGGTTTGATGGCTAGGGCGAAGCCCGCCCCGCCAAATGGTTAAAGGCCTCACATCCAGATCTGCGGCGTCAGGTTGTCGACTGGCGCACCGGCCTGCTGGATCGCGTCGGCAATGGAGCCATTGTTGGTTTCGCCGCCGGTATCGACGCTGAGCGCGCTCTGGGTCGCGCTGACGATCTTGTACTGGACCAGGCAGAAGTCGGTGTTGTCCTGGATCTCCGTCCAGCCGGTGGCCGGCGTTCCATTGCCGGTGTTCAGGCGCGCGCAGTGGATCAGGAAGTCATTGGCGTTGGACGTGGTGATGGATCGCGCGCCGGACGTCCCTGTATTCGGCAGTGCTCCGTTAGTGTCGAACGGCGTGGACGTATCCGCCCCGCTGATGCCCCAGGCCGTGGCCGTGAGGAAGCTGCTGTCCCCCGCACCGAGACTGACCGTGATGGCGTTGTTGAACGCCGCAACTGACGTGGTCCACCACAGCTCGATGATGAACGGGTCTGCGCCGGCCGTTGTGCGTCGCTGCCAGGTGTGTCCCCCGGTGTCGGTAACGCTGTCGACCGGGGTGCCGTTGAGCTGGATCGCGACCAGAACGACGACGTTGCCGCTCGACGTCGTCAGGGTGCCGACGGCGAGCGAGGCGCCGGAGCCGACTGCGTGGACTGAACCGTCTAGTAAGAGAGCCATTTATCCTCCCATGTTGGCGGGCATCAGCTGCCCGGTGTCGAGATTGTAGTTGTCGTGCCAATCCACGATGGGCGGTCCGGTGGGAGCGGCGCCGTAGACCAAACCACTCGTGGAATTGAAATCTATGAAGCTGGCCGTGTCGGAATAGTCGGACCAGTTGTGATGGAAGCTGACGCTGTACGGACGGCCCTGGTTGTACCAGGAGTACCAGTTGCTGCAGCTGCCCTTGACGATGCAGTAGCCGACGTCGGCGGTCTGGATGTTGTCGAGTATCCACCCCTGCGTTGAGCCTCCGACCTGGATCGACGTCACGAATTGCAGCACCACGTTGCGCATGTCCGGATTGTAGATTTGCAGAAAGTCGCCGTGCGTACCCGGCGCCTGGCCGGACTGCTCAAAGAGAGACCACCGGATGGTGATGTCGCCGAGATTGCCGTTTGACTGCTGGATGATGTCCGAATTGACGTGATGGAAATACGAGTACTCAATGGTGAAATTGTTGGCGAACATCTGGAGCAGAACCTCGGCCTGAAGGGCGTTGCTGCCGTCCCTGCCGTCAACGTCGCAGTATCGCAGGACGAGATTGGTGCCGCTGCAGCTGATGACGTCGTACGTCCCGGCTCGCGCCTTGAACTTTGAGTTTGTGACCGTGCAATTGGATCCGGTGACTGCGAGGCGCCAGCCACCACCTTCGGTGAAGTCCCACGCATCAAGCGTCACATCGTTCGCCGTTACATTGAACTGTTGACCCGCAACGTCGCGAGTCACCCCAGAAGGCAGCGCGGCGGTCCGTGGATTTTTGAAGACAGTGCCCGTATTCGGACCTACCCGGTAATCGACGCCGGCCACATGCCACGGCGGCCGTGCGGGATAACCGCCGAAAAAGCTCGGGTACTGGGCGGAGCCCGTTGGCGCATTGGCGAACCCGTCATCAACGCTACCGCCCGTCGTGGCGACAACGCTGACGGTCCCGGTGTTGCTGCCGAGCGCATTGGTCGCCCGAACTGTCAAATTGTACGTCTGCGCCGTCAGGCCCGATGCGCCGGCGGATGTGACGGTGATGAGGCCGGAGTTGTCGATCGCGAAATAGCCGGAGGAGTTGCCCGCGGTGATGGCCCAGCTCGTCGGGGTGCCGCCTGATGCTGACATTGTCCCGACGGCCGTCCCTGCCGCCGCCGGGATCGAGAGGTTGAACGTGGAGTTTCCGACAACAGGTGCGGCGCCGACGGTCACGGTGATCGCCTTCGGCGGGCTCGTGCCGAAACTGTTCGATGCGGTGACCGTCAGATTATAGATGTTGTCGGGCGGCGCCGCCGAGAGACCGGTGCGCATATTACCGCTGGGATAGAGGGCGAAGAAGCCCGAGGGATTCCCGGCGGTGATCGCGTAGGACGTCGGGTTGTTGGTGGCATCGACGTGCCCGATGAGCGCGTCGAAGCCGGGGTTGGTGCCAAGCGTGAATGAGGTCGAGGTGATGACCGGGACGCTTCCCAGCCCGGACCGCCATGACCAGCGTGCGGTTGCCTTGCCGGACAATGGCGTCGTGCCGCTGGAGGCGGCCTTCACCCGGCTGCGAGAGAAGGCCTTGCCGACAAGCGAGATCATGCCAGGAACAGGGAAACGGACGCCGACGCCAAACCGCATTGCCTATGCTCCGTCACCATCTCGATGCGGGGGGAGCAACCGCCCGGCCCGTCGGCGGCCGTCTCGCGTCGGCCAAAGTTCGTACTGGAGGCGCATCCCCAGCTTGGGAATAAGGCCAATCTCTTTGAAAGCCCTCGCGTGAATGAAAATATCGCCGCCGCCGTCATCGGGCTGAATGAAGCCATAGCCCTTCAGGTCGTTGAACAATTTCAAAGTACCGCCGTTCATTTCGTCCTCGACAGGTGTTCGATCTGGTCCAGAAGTCGCTCAAAACGCTCTTCCGTTTCAAGCACGAGGCGCTCTACATCGCCCGAGTCTGGTGCGCTGGCGTCAACATGAACGTTCGCGCGCAACTCCCGCATCAACTCCCTGCGCAAGGCATCGGGCACCGAACGCAATACCAGGCCGAGGGATGTCGACAGCATCACTTCACCAACTAGCTGACGGATTGCTACTCGGTCCAGCCGGTCTTCGAGGGACTTCACGCGGTCCTCGAGCTTTCGTCGTCGTCTCCACATCGTCACAGCGGCGAATTGCCAGCCGAGCCGACGTGCGGCGTTGCCGGCGCCGCGGCGTCGGGGCTGGACTTACCGGTTGAGCCGACGCCGTTGGCGGTATACTGCCCGGCCAGCTTGATCGCGTTCTGAACGTTCTGTACGAGCGCCTCGAAATACTGCGACGGCTTGACTTCGATGATCTGCTTGACTTCGCCGTGCACCTCGGCAGAGCCCGTGAGCTGTGCTTGGACTGTCTTGTCGCCGTTGACCCCGGTGCCGTAGGTCATCGTCTCGCTGACGCCGGGTGCCGTAAAAGAGGGTGATGCCGCGAACTGCCGCTCTCTTTCCCGCCTTAACCTGGTCGCGCTCTCCGCCGATGCGCCTTCGCGGCCCAAGCCCTCCCAGTATTCCTTGCTATGGAACGACTTGCGAGTGTAGTCCGATCCCATCGGATCTAGGTCGCCGACAAAAGGCTTATTCGGGTCGTCCTTGCCGAGACCGAGCCACTTCGGATCGACGCCTCTCGCTTTATCCCAATCAAGCAACTTACCGATGGCGCCGCCAAACATCTTCGCGTCTTTGATGTCGCCGGAAATGCTTTTGGCAGCCTGGTCCGAAAATTCGCCCATCGTCTTGGATATCCAAGAGAAGAACCCAGAAAATTCTCCCTTACCGACGGCGTCGTTCAAACTGGCGATCGACCCGGAAAGCTTGTTCAAGCCGCTCGCCGCCGAGTCCATGACCGGCGCCTGAGTTGCGAGGTTGCGCAACTGCGCGAACACGCCCTCGTAGGCGACGAACGGGTCTTTGCCTGGCAGGTTCGCCGCGGCATCGAGGCCCGGCGCCTTTGCGTATTGCCCAGCCTTGGCCTGATACTGCTCCCGTTGCGTAATCAGCTTGGAGAACACGTCGCCGACGACGCGGTTCGAGAACAGTTTGGAGAGGACTTCCGAGACCTTGACGTTGTCGTTGACGTCGACGCCCTTCTTTTGCAGCGCCGGGATCAGCCTCTCCCACGCCCACTTATCGGGGTCGGTCATTGCAAGGCTGCTGTCGAGGAACTGGCCGTTTTTGTGGCGGAGGCCCCATTCCATCTGGGCCGCCTTCGAGGCCTTGGTGGCGCGGCCGCCGATGTTCTGCGATAGCGCGGAGGCCAGCGCCGTTCCGAGTTGCGGGTCGCCGAGATCGCGCGCTAGACCGGGCGCAGTTGTCATCAGGAAGCGATTGGACAGGATGCCGCCGGCAGCACGGGACTGGCGCGCGAACGTCAGCGCGCCGCCCAGGTCCATGTCGGCACCTTCGACGCCAAGCGCCTTGATGTAGCCGTTGAAGAGCTCCTTGACCTCCTTCGGGTCGATATTTTTTCCGAGCACGTCGAGCGCCGAGAAGAACTTGCGACCCTCCTCTATCGCCTGGTCCTTGCCCTTCAGCGACTGCAGCACCGTGGTGCCCTGCGCGATGGTCTCGCTCAGCTCCAGCGCCTTCTCGGTCGATCGCGTGCTCATCGCGGTGTCGCGGAGCCGCTCGTGCATGGTGGAGGCGTCGACCGATTGATAGCGGCCCGAAATGCGCAGCGCCTCGTCCTTGATGCGCTGACTGTCGGCGTCCGACATTCCGGCCAGATAGTCGCGCGCGGTCTCACGCTGCGATGTCGCAGAAGCCTCGATCGCTGCGCGCCCGATCCGGCTGGCGGCGTAGGCACCGCTGCCAACACCCCCCGCAATCATGCCCCACCGCAGTGCCGCCCTGCCCGCGTTGGCGAAGAACTTCTTGTGCGCCTTGTCGGTCTCGTCGACATTGGCCTTGATCTCGCGCCAGTGGTTGACCGTCTTTGTCTTCCAATCATCTAGCGCACGGAAGTAGTGCGAGGACCGCATCGGCCCGAACGAGCCTGACTTGAGTTGCGCATCGAACGCCGCCATCTCCTTGCGGACGCCCTGCAACTCCTTCTCGGACAGCTTGAGCCGGCGCAATTCCTCTTCGAGGCTGCCGAGGAACTTCGGCGGCTTGACACCCTCCAACGCCTTCGCGTTCTTTTCCAGGCTCTTGAACTTGGACGCGATCTTGTCGAGCGTCGACCCGGTTTTGTCCGAGGCCTGGATAATAGCGGTGGCGACAATCGTCTTGGACATTTAACCAATCGTTTCCTATTGAATTCGTGGCGCCGCGCGGCGTCTGACAACCGCGCGGCGCGGACGCCGGCAGCTTCGAGATGCGTGCCCACCGGCGGCGACTGATTTCGGGGCTCAGGTCAGGCTGCCACGCTCTCCACCGACTCGGCGGGAGCATCGTCGGCAGGGACGAGTTCCAATAGCTCGCGCCGCTCCGCGGGCTTCACTGCCCGACCGCGATCGAAAAGCATTGTCGGACCGTCGAATCGCGGCAGCCGCAGTGCCGCCGACAATGGCTCGAGATGTTGGCGGTCACCAGGCTCGAGGTAACGGACCTGCTTAAAGCGCCTACGAACCACAAACGTCGGATGTCGGTTGACCATGCCGCCGGGAATTTTCCCGCGCCCGTCGGCCGTCTCGATCACGGCGTCCTGATCGTTGACCAACTCGCCACTGCTCTCGAAGACCCACAGGTCGATGACGTCCTCTGCGAGATTCTGTCGGGGAGCTGGGGCGCGATAGCGGGCGATGTGGTCGCCAGAAAGCAGAGGCGCATCGTCGTCACCAAGTTCACGATTGAACAGCTCGACGGCCTCGGCATTGAGCTTTGCCTGCTCGGCCAGCGCCAACAGAACCGCTGCCGCCTGTGCGCCTTCCTCGGCAATGCGGCTGGCGAGCGCCTTCGATTGCTGTTCTAGTTCTACGCGGCGCGCTGCCCTGGCTGCGACGGCGGCATCGGTTTGTTCCTGCTGTAGGTCGGCCTCGAGCCTCTCAACGAGAAGCGCCAGCCGCTCGGCTTCAAGTGCTGCTGCCTCGTGCGATAGGCGCCACTGCGAATATGTTTTCGAGCTTTTGACGGCCTCGGCCTGCTGCTCGTCCGAGGCCGTCAGCGCCGCGGTTGCCGCTGCTAGATCGGCGCGGGCCTGTTCGAGCTGTCGCTGAATCTTTGTCACGTGACGCTCTCGTTTCCATGTGCATCTGATTGCTGATCAAAACTTATCGCAAGCTGCGCGTCCTCCGCCACCGACACCGCGAACTTCGCGGACACCGCGAACGATGCCACGCCAGCCTCGACCAGATCCGCGAACGGATCGAACAAATCCACGTTGACGAACCATTGGCCATCTCGAAACTTCTTGGCCCACTCAGGGTGATCGGCGCAGATTCGCCTAACCGTATGCGGCTCGAACGGAAAGCGCCGAAATGCCCTCGCGGCCAACTCCCATCGGGGGCGTGCTGTCGGCTGATTTCTCCGTGTAGCGGGCGCCGGTTTGACCGGTGCCGTCGGGGTGCGGGCCCGTGACCGCATGGCTTCGAGGGCCAAGATCGCCGCCCGGTGAACCTCGATTGCCGCGGCGATACGCTCGTCGTCGATCATTGCCGCCCCTTCGATGCGAGCTCGAACGTATCTCTGCGGCGCTGAGACGCGCAGCGACGGGCCCGGCCGCATTTTTTTACTTTGCCGGTGGCCACCAGACGCCGGAGCGCTCGGCGCACCGAGACGACCTGCGAGGCGCTGGGAATTTTCCACCCCGGCCTCACCATCGGCCCACCGAAGGAAAAGGCGCAGCCCGCAATTTCCGCGGCGTTCAAATCGCTGCTTCGCTCGAGGACAGCGAGGATGGCCCGCCGCAAACCTTTGGGGCGATATGGAAACCTATTTCTGTGGCGCGGGCCGTACATCAGAAGATCTCGTCCTGACAAGAAAAGCGGCATTTTCAGAATCCGGAATATGCAGAAATGCTGGGCGCGTCCGGCGCGCAGTGGCGAGACCTGCCGAAAGGTACCTTGGAAAATTTGCGCGTATTCGACCGATTACCGGGCCAGCCGTGCCCCGTGGCGCGTTCGATCGCTCTCGACGCGAAGAACACCGGCCTGCGATCGAGCGCTCACCGGCGGCCCTCCCACGATGCCAATTGCTCGCGATTAGGTGGCTTCTGGCGCGGGTTCGGCTCAGATGCGGTGCCGTAGAGCGGATGGGCTGCGGGCTACAGCATCGGTGGCGTATGGCAAGGCATGCTGGCCCCTGTGGGGTGCTGCGGCGAACGATGCCTGGATCAACATTCTCGGCATCACGGATGATGCGAGCTTCGTGAATTTCTTTGCGGGAGATGCCGATGTCGGCGGCGGTAGGCCTAGAGTTTCGCTCTGGAACGCTAGGGAGATTGTCGCCGACGCGGGCAACTTCACCCCGCTCCTGCGCCGCGTCGTACTCGTCGGCGAGACGGCGCTTCGCTCCTGCTTCGATCTCAAGCGCATCTGCATGCGCGCGATAGGCAGCCTTGACCTGGTCGTCGGCTCCCTGTTTCGCCCTATTGAGATGGGGAGGCCTTCTTCCTGAGGTCGCGTACCAGCCAGTTTCTCTCAGAGTGGGGGTAAGGTGTGGAAGAAAGATCGGGGGGGAGGTGTATATATTCTTATTGCTGGCCATTTCTGGACACCCCCCTTCCTGGTTGTTCGAGACTGCAGAGCATTGGCCTATTCGGCTTGAATGAAGCCGGCTCGAGCACTTGGATAATCCCCGACTTGATGAGTCTTGCCCTCGCTGAGGTGAATCGCTGACGGCGCCAACCGCCTCCGGGCATGGAGGCGTGCATTTCGTTGGCAAGGTAGAAGGGGCGGCCCCAATGGTGCCGGCGTAGAAACATGAGCAAGGCAAAGCCGTCGGGGTCCGACATCATCAGGCTATCAATCAGCCCGTGGTCGACCGTCGTGAACTGGCCAAATCCCCACCGATTTTCGCCGCGTTCTGTCTTGCGCCACCAATGCTTACACTTGGCGACGACCTCTGCGTCGGTCAAAGGAACAGGCATCATCTCGTTGATCTCCCGGGCATGGCCGAGCAAGGCCTCGTGGCTCGTCGCCTGGTGCGCGTAACGTTTGATGTATCGCCAGAACTTCTCGTCACGTTCACCCACGCGGAGCGACCGCGGATCAAAGCCTGGACCGGCCGTGGTTGTTGGTTGGGCGGGCCGCATGGGCTGGAGTGCTGCGAGATCGTCCAGGCGGCCATGGATGATTTCATAGGTGCCGCGGAAGCCGCGTGACGGCGGCAGCACGATCGGGCCATCGCCGATGATGTCGACCGGCCTGCGCGGATCGGGGCGGATCTTCCGGCCCTCGCCATTGTGCGAATAGTAGGCGTGGAAGCCGCCCGACCCCGTCCTGACGACAAACTTGGCGGTGCCAAACTGGCGCTGTGTGTCGTCAAGCAGTCGTTCGCCGGCTGGACCGCGCTCGTCAATGTCGACGATGGCAAGGCGATTGCGCGCGCCAGCCATTGCAGCAACCCCTGGTGCATCGGGGAAGCGCAGCGCGATCTGACGACTTGCCTGTAAGCCCATGCGTTTGTAGTGCGACACCAGCGGACCGCGCTTGGTCTCTTGGGTCGCGTCAAACGGAAAGGTGGCGATATTCATTGCGGCGTATCGCGGCTGCGCGACCGCAAATATTCCGGCCATCGTTGGCCCTCATCGCGTGAGGGCATCGAACGCTTGCCTGCCAGGCTCGTGACTGGCATAATGCGGTTATCCAAGATTGCTTCGATACCCAATTCCAACGTCTGCCAGTTTGCCGCTGGTGGGCGTTGCTCGTTGTACATTGCGGACCCGGTTCCGCGGTTCATGGGTCGTTTCGGAGACTAAGCTCCAAGTATCTGGTGTTTCGCCGCAGCCACGCGGCCCGCGCGACCTCATGTGCGGCGGCCACTCGCTGGACTATCGACAGGTGGTGCATCACGGCGCGTCGACCTCGGCGACGAAGCATCGAACGCCGTCAGAGCTAGTGATCTCGTGCCACTCGGTATTCTCGAAGTGGCCGTTCGCCTCAATCTCAGCCCGCTCGTCCTCGAGCCGGTGACGTCTATTCAACCTCCTGTCGAGTTCGATGGCGGATCCCACGGTCGCCAAACGCAGTTGCTCTGGGGACGTCGGCGGACCAGCCACGATGCGCCACGGTCGGTCGGCTTTGGCGCGCTCGGGAACCCCTATATTTGTAGAGTTCCCGTGGCCCCTGTTGACGTGGTGCGGTGTCTGGTACCGGCCCAGGGTTGAATGCCGTTTCAGTGCCCTAAAGTCGGCCGCACATTTGCGCCGACCACATAGCCGCTGTTGCGCCGTCTTCCGCACCATTGGCTGTTCGCAGGCGAAGCAGCGAGTTCTGTAAAAGTTGCGGTGGCATCCGGAGCAGCAAAAGGCTGAGCGCGGGTTCTCCACGGGAGCGGAAAGCTTCACGCTGCAGCGGCGGCACCGTGTCCTGGTTGCATTAGTTGCGGGCTTCGGTGTCTCGACCAGCATGCGACTACGCCGGATCCAGCCCGAGCTGGCGCCGCAGTATCGCTGTCGGCACCTTCAGCCGGCCGCCGACCTTGATCGTCGGGATGTCGCCCTTTTGAGCGGCGGCATAGGACGCGTTCCGGCTCAGGTCGTAACAAATGCGGCCAACATCCGGCACATCGGCCGTGGGAGCTGAAAGCAAGTTCCGCAGCTCTTCATTCATAGCTTGCCTCCCGCAGGCACAGACATCCTGTGGCAATGGTCTTCCATCAGCTCTCTCCGTTTTTAATGACGACAAATCACGTCACTATATAAAACGCACCAAAAAGCGTTGTCAATATTCCTGACGTGATATAACGTCACTAATTATCAGGAGGTGGGACATCATGAAGGCAGCGAAAAAAGAGAAGAGGCCCGGCCGCGGACGAAAACCGAAGTTCGGCGCTGATCGGACCAGGGGGTCACTGACAATCAGGCTGCGAGACAGGGTCCGGGACGACCTAGAAAAGGCTGCAGAAGCAGCTGGCCGATCATTGTCGGAAGAGGTCGAGCACCGCTTGGAGTTAATGCTGAACCGGCGCGACGAGCTCACTTACGAATTAGGCCACGATGTCTTGGCAATCGCCAAAGCCGCGGGTCAAACACTTTGGCACATCGAACGATGGTCGGGAAAACGATGGATCGAGGACGAGGAAACCTTCGCCCTATTCACGCAGGCGACAGCCGAGGTGATCAGAAATTATCGAGATGTCGTCCGCCTCGAACGGCGTGACACGCCACACGGCGATTTCGAAGGTAAATCACCAACCGAATTGGCAAAGATGTTTGCAAGTTTGGCCGGCATTGCACCGCCTCGCCCGCTCAAACAGTCGGAATTCAATCCCGAGGTCGAGTATGCGAGACAGAGGACGTCCCTGGACTCGTGGCTTTCGACAATCGAGAAGCATGGATCGCGGCCAATTGAGTCAGGAGGGGGCGAGATTCTCAAGGGGGGTTCGAAATGAAGCGATCCCACGGCGAAGGCAGCATTCAGAAGCGCGGCGAAAATTCCTGGCGGCTGCGTTATTACGTCGGCGACGTCAGGCACTCGCTCACCTTCCGCGGCACGCGAAAAGAGGCGGCAGACAAACTTCGCGGTCTCCTGGCGGATGCAGGCAAAGGCGTGCACGTCGCGCCTGACAAGAAGACAGTGTCGCAGTGGGTCGACGATTGGATTGCGCTCAAAACGGCAGAACGCCAGCATAAGACGG
Organism: Bradyrhizobium sp. 147; assembly: GCF_023073935.1. NCBI lineage: Bacteria > Pseudomonadati > Pseudomonadota > Alphaproteobacteria > Hyphomicrobiales > Nitrobacteraceae > Bradyrhizobium > Bradyrhizobium sp. 147. The sequence goes on from NZ_JADPKL010000031.1 coordinate 15,607, forward strand.
TGGCGCGCTATGAGGACTTGCTAAAAAAGCATGTGCTACCGAGATTGGGCGAGCGGCCGCTGCAGCAGATAAAGCCGATCGAGATCCAAAAGCTGTATGCCGAGATGACTGCGCTGGCGCCTCGCACCCGACATCACGTCGCCACCGTGCTCAAGGCTTGCCTGCAAGCGGCCGTCGACATCGGCAAGCTCCTACAGGTTAGCCCGGCGGCCGCGATCAAGAAACCGTCGGCCGGCGACTCCGACATCGGCCAAGCGCTCGAACAAGAGAAAATCACGGCATTGGTTGAGGGCTTTCGCGGGTCGACGCTTTTCGATTTTACGTTCTTGATGGCGTTCACCGGCATGCGCCGCGGTGAAGCGCTGGCGCTGCGCTGGTCCAACTTCAATCCGACCGCAAAGACACTGCGCATTGAGCGCGCCTTGGAATACACAAAGAAGCACGGGCTTCAGTTCAAGGAGCCGAAGTCGGAGCGCGGCAAGCGCACGATCGTACTCGACGACACTCTCGTCGCGCTGCTGCTCGGGATGCGGGCGCGCTATCAGCGGTTAGTCGCTGGTGCACCCGACGGCATCGAGGTTGACCTTAGCCTTGTCCGCATCCCGGATGACTGGCTGGTGTTCCCAAGCCCTGACGGCCAGCCGAACGTGGCCCGCCATCCCGACAGTGTCACCAAGCAATTCACGAACCGCGCCGCGAAGATCCTCGGATTCTCAATCCGCCTTCACGATCTACGGGTATCACATGGAACCTGGTTGCTTGATCAGGGGACGCCAGTGCATGTGGTCGCAAAAAGGCTCGGTCACGACCCTAGCGTTTTGCTCAAGGTCTACGCTAAGAGAACCCAAAAGGGCGACGAGTCGGCAGCCGAGAAGATCGGCCTTCTGACGAGGGGCTTGAACATTGGGCCAACTTAGGACCAATGTTGCCAAAACGTTCGGTCTAGAATAGCGACAAACTCTTGATACACCAAAGTTTCGCCGGCTTAGCTCAGCGGTAGAGCAGCGGTTTTGTAAACCGAAGGTCGGGGGTTCAATCCCCTCAGCCGGCACCAGCTTTGAACATGTGGCTTTCAGCTCGAATTGTTCGGCGCGCTGCTTTGCTGGAAGTGCTCGGCGTCAGCGATCTTCACCCACATATGCTTCGACTGCTCGAACACTGATCTGACCGGAGCCGGGTAGTTCGGATCCGCGATCGCACCGACGGCAACGGCGATCATCGCGGGTAGATTGTCGGCCTTCCAATAGACCGTCGAACCGCAGTCGGCACAGAAATAGCTGCGGACCTTGCCACCGCTTGCGGCGGCGCGGACGAACTCCTTCGGCGTCCCTGAGAACGTGACGGCATCAGCTGGATAGAAGGTACCGACGCCGAACGGGGCTCCTGTTCGGCGCTGGCAATCGGTGCAGTGACAGGCAACGACGAGACTCGATGGCCCTGGAAGAGAGAGCGCAAGCGCGCCGCAACTGCATCTGGCATCGATCAACGGAACACTCGTCCGATCTGTCACACCTTTCTCAGCGGCCACCGCCGAACACCTCATCCAGCCGCCAGAGACCGAGGCTCTTGTCGCGCCAGCCGCCACCGCCCTCCTCGCAACGCTCGTTAATCAGCGCGTGCGGCGCCGGCCAGTCGAACGGCGGCTTCTCCATGTTCAGCGCCCGCCAGTCGCCATCCTCGCAATCGCGATTTGCATCCCATTCCGGAAAGGTGGTGGCGAGCAGGAAGCGCGCGCCGCTCATCTGAAATTGCGCGAGGGCGCGATCGATATTCGCAAAGCTCAGATGCACCAGACAGTCCCGGCACAGAATGACATCCGCACGCGGCAGTGCATCGCGCGTGATGTCGGCAACGAGAAACCGGCCCGACGACCGGCGGTTGGCCTCGATCAGCGACGGCACGATGTCGATGCCGGTGTAATCGACATCGAGCGTCATGCGGCCGATCCAGCCGGCATCGCCGCAGGGCGCATCGAGCAGCGAGCGGGCACCGAGGCGTTGCAGCAGTGGAGGAAGCCCCTCCCGGATCGCGGCGGTCGCGGGGTCCTCAGAGCCGAGGCCGGAGACGGAAGTTGGCGCGCCCCAAAGGTTGGTCCGCTCGATGCGCTCGAACCGAGCAGCGAGATCGAGGCCCTCGAACTTCTCGCGTTCGGCGTGGAAACGTTGGTGGGCGAGCACGGGAGGACGATTGGCGGTCATCGGGCGAGCCTCTAGCCAAGTCGGAAGCCCAGTGTACAAGCGATTCGAGCCTCCGGAAGCGTCATCCGATCTGATCGTCAGCGTTGGGCAGAGTCGGAGACGCCTGATCCGCCCGGACCGGAACCAAAGCCATGCGTCGCTCGTTCTCGCCCCATGCGGATCAGGGAAGAAAACCGAAACATATTTTTGCTGGTGACGGTGACGCTGTGCTGTGGCGTCGTGGCCGGCACAGTTGCGCTGTTCGAACCGGCGCCCGCACCGACTCCGGCAAAGCAGGTGGCCGAGCGGATGGCGATCGACGCCACCGCTCAGATACCGGTTCGGGTGGTCGGCGCACCGTTCGAGCCCAACGTCAATCCGCGCCAGCGATAGCCATCACCCCGGCGACGCCTCCGTGCCCTTCTCGGGCCGGCGATGGGCACGCGCCAATTCCTCGACCAACGCGATCACCTCCGCCCGCTTGTCGGGCGGCAGCGACAGGAACGCGCGGACGAGCCTCAAGCCCTCCGCTTCGTCCACCCGTTCGTCTTCGTCATTCATCCGACCAATGTCGGGCGATCGGGAAAAATATGCAATCCCTTTCAAACCACTTGATTCGGCGCGGCCGCTTTGCTGGAATGGGACGCGGCAGAGGTGGATCATGAAGTGGATCAGGGAACGCGACGCACTGATCGCGCAGACACTGGCCTTCGTTCAATCGGTGACGGGCAAAAAGGTTGATTTCCTTCAGCCGGCCGCGCTGTCGGATTCGCCGGCGGCGACCATCGAGACTGCCCCGGTCGAGATCGGGCCGCGCCAGCCCGCTCCGCAGGCTCAGTTCGTCAAGCTCCCGCCGGCACGGACAAGCGGCGATTTCCGCAGCGAGATGCAGGCCCGGATCGCCAATTTCCGCAAGCATCAGGAGCGGTTCGCGCGCGAGCGCGAGGAGTATTGCGCGGCCACCCTGAGCAAATTGCGCGCCGCCATGAGCGACGCCTCGCCCCGTCCACCGGCCGAAAAGTAGGGCCGGCGCTCCAATCGGGGGCTTACAGCCAGGACCACACCAGCCAGAGATTGGCCGCGCAGGCGCCAAACAGCGCCAACGTCAGGGGCAGGAGCATGTGCCCGCAGGAGGTTTTCAGGTCGCTCGTCATGGCCGAAAACATCTGCTGATTCCAGCCGGAGAGTCCCAGGGATTCTTTTTTTAGGGATTCAGGACTCGTTTACGACTCAGGATACGACTGCCCGATCACGGCGCCGTGATCGACCAGCCGACGGAACCCCTTCCGCGCAAATTCGTTAACGGGCTTTCCTGGAGCGGGAAGAATGCCCTACGCCCTGTTCTGCAACGACGCCCAGATCAGCAAGGCCTATCCGAGCGAGTCCGACGTCTGGAAACTCGCGCAGCGAAGTGGTCTCGTTGTGGACGTGATCGCGGACGACGAGCAGCCGGGACCGCGCCGGGTGCTCGACAATGACTACGAGATCGCGCCCTGCCAGGCTGCCCAGGGCGAGGACCCCGCCAAAAACAAAGCTGAGGCCGAGCAGCAGTCGAAGATGGAGCTCGAGCTGAACACTTGAGGTCCGGAGCGAGGCTCAGGGCGTCGCGGTCGCGAGAGACGCCTGCTCGCCGGCCAGGGCCACGCAGGCCTTCCGGCGATGCAGCCCGCGGATCGCGCCGGTGACCTTCAGCACCTTGCCCGACGGACAGGAAGCGTCCTTGACGAAGGCCACCTCATAAGGGGCCAGCATCAGAGGCTCGGATTTGAGGATTGTCTGTGCAGAGCAGGGCAAGCAGATGACGCACGAGAGCACCCCTGCCGACACCAAGATACGCATGTCCGTCGTCTCACCAGCCCGTAATTCTCATATAACGCGTTCCGGAGCGCGAGTTCCGTAAGCGGCAAAAATTATTTTTGCTTTACCCCCGGGCCATGACGCGCGTGAGAAGACGCGCGCCGGAATGTTTGCTTGCAACGATGCGCCAGATGGTTGACTCAAAGCAAACAACAGGCCGGCGAGCAACAGGCGGGCAAACGAAAGGCCGGCGGGAAAGCCGGCCTTTGTCAGATCGCGGTCGTTGGCAGAGGTCAGTAGCGCGAGGCCAACGGGCCGCCCCAGCCGAACCGGTAGTTCACGCCGACCTTGACGGTATGTTCATCCTCCCGGCCGCGGACGCCGACGATATCGGCTGGGCCGGAGGTGAAGGTGGTGCTGCCAAAGTTGTAATACTGATACTCGGCCTTGGCGGACCAGCTCGGCGCGAACATGTATTCGAGGCCGGCGCCGACGGTGTAGCCGTCCTTGCTGTTGCCGGTGGTGGTGAAGGTCTGCGGCACCCCGGCGATGTTCACGCCAAGGCCGTTATTGCGCCAGGCATAACCGCCCTTGGCGTAGAGCAGCGTCGGTCCCCAGGTGTAGCCGATGCGACCGGTCACCGACCCAAGTTGGTCGGTGTTGGACGTCACCTGCGTGCCCAGCGGGAAAGTGACGCCGTTGTTGTTGGTCGGCAGCCAGGAATACTGGGCCTCGATACCCACCACCCAATTGGGCGCGAACTGGTAGTCGAAGCCGCCCTGCACGCCGCCGAGGAAGCGGGCATCGCTCGACTGGAAGCCATTGTCACCGGCAAAGGCGCCGCCGACATGGCCGCCGATGTAGAAACCTGTCCAGTTGTAGATCACCTGTGGCGGCGTATAGGCCGGTGCCTTGGTGTAAGGGCGCGGCTGCATGTCGGCTGCAGCGGCCGGCGCGGCCAGCGCCAGCAGCGCGACTGCACCGAGCAAAATCGTCTTCATGATCATCCCCGTTCTCTCAAATTCGACCCTCAGCAAACAACGTGGCGTGAATTTGGTTGCTTCGCGGCGGTGCCGGAACGTTGATCGTTCGCTACTGTGACGGGTTGGCAACAACGCGATTTTGTTCCGTTACGTCGCCTTGCGCCGGCCGTTCTCGTCGTCGGCGCAGGGCCAGCCGTAACGATTTGTCGCGAGACGAAACCGCCCGTTCAAAGCTCGCCAAGATGTGATCAGCGGCTCCGGCGCGGTCTGTCCTACCACAAGGCGATGAAGGCGGGCTTTGCGCTACCGCGTCATCTTTTCCAGTTCCGGAAAGGGTGCGTAAACCGCACCGGCACAGAGCTCGCTCGTCCGATCATCGATGACGCGGTCGCTCCGCCCGTTGACGAATATCACGGCGCGCTCGCGCATGCCCTTGTAGCTGCCATCGGTCTCGCGCGGGGTGAAATGCAGGCAGCTCACGTAGAACTGGCGCCCGCCAACTTCGCGCAGCACCGGATCGGCCATGCTGGCGTCGTGCACCCCGACCGGGTTGTTCAGATAGCTGCGCATCAAGGCCAGCGTGTCGCTGCGGAAATTGTCGGGAAACGGCTGCGGCCCTCCGGCCTGGGTCCCGCCTATCAGCGTTGGACGGTCACCGTCGCTGCCGAAGCATGCCGCAAGCGTCAACGGCAACGCCATGATCACTGCATATCTCGCCAATCGCCCCACAGGCCCCGCTCTCCGCTCGATCAGACTCGGAGATGTTCTAGCCCCAAGCTTCCACGAACCCAAGCCTGCATGATCTCAGCCTGCATGATCTAAACCTGCAGGGCTGCACGAAGGGATTCGCTTGCAACGGCGCAAACGGCGCGCCGGCCCGCCGCCGACACCTCGGGCTTTCGCACGAGGCATGGCGAACGGACCGGGCCTGAACTCCGCACGCGGCGGCGGGGCAATGCCAGGGATGCCGCCGCGCGGGATCAGTGGTCAGTTGCGCTTGTCCGATGTCGCCGGCTTGGTCACGTCCGGCTGCGCCTTCAGCGATTCCTTGGCCGTGACCTGCTTGTGGTGATGGCGATGCTTGCGCACGGACTTGTGCTCGTCGGGCGTGGCGGCGGCGTTGGCGTTCATCGCGTTCGACTTGGTGTCCACCTTGGCATTCGCCTTGACGTCGGAAGCCTTCGTGTCGGGCTTGACGCCCGCATCCGATTTCACGGCAGTATTCGCCGCCTTGGTCTGGCTCTGGTCCGCCTTGATCACCGGCGCGGTCGTGGTGGTCTTGCCGGCCTCGGCGGCGAAAGCCGGGGCTGCGATCACGGAGGCTGCGAGCAAGGCTGCGGAAATGGTCTTCAACATGGTTGGTCTCCTCTGGGAAGGATCTCGAGGCGGCGCCCTCTCGTCACCCCTTCGATCGTAAGTCCGAGCCTAGAGAGCAGCCACTGAACCCAGTCTGAAGCCCATGGCGGGCTCCCGTTCATCTCAATGACAAGTTTGTCATCTGCGCCGGGACGAATAGATCGTGCGAAGCGGGAATGTTTTTGCCCCATGGGTGTTCCGGTCTTCAGGCAATCGTGTAGGATCGCCACGTTTCATACGGGAGAACATCAATGCGCAGACTCTCAACGCTTCTGGTGCCGGGACTGGTCTCGATGGCGCTGGCGGCCGGGCCGATGCTGACCAGCGCCTATGCCGCCGGCAGCGATGAACCTTCGCCGCCGCCGAAGTCGGACACTTCGACCAAGAAGGGCAAGAAGAAGAGCTCATCCGTCAGCGATCCCAAATTCGTGGCGGCCTATCGCGCCGCCTACGCTGCGATCTACGACCGTCACGACTACACCGGCGCAATCGACCAGCTGAAGTCGCTCAAGCGCGACGAGGTCGCTGATGTCGCCAACCTGATCGGCTACTCCTATCGCAAGCTCGGCGATTACCAGTCGTCAAAGGCCTATTACGAGCTGGCGCTGAAGGACGATCCGAACCACGTCCGCACTTGGCAGTATTACGGCCTCTGGCAGCTCGAGCAGGGGAACCGCGAACAAGCGCAGTACCACCTGGACAAGATCGCCTCGCTCGCCGGCACCGACAGCTCCGAATATCGCTCGCTCGCCGCCGCGCTCGACAGGCCTACCGGCGCGACGCTGGTCTACTGAGACATCACTATTTGAATGAAGCGAGCGCGCACAACCTCGGGGTTGTGCCCGTTCCACTTTCTCGGCTAGCCTCGCGCACCATCCCTCGCAATTGGTGTGCAATGGATACGTGGCTGCGATCCGCGATCAACTACATCGGCTCCTGGATCGAATTCCAACAGAGGACATTCCAACAGCCCGGCGTCATCATCGCCTTTGCCCATCGCGGCGAGGTCGTCGCCGAGCGCGCATTCGGCCTTGCCAATCTCGACACCGGCGAGAAGCTCACTCCGCGGCACCGCTTCCGCATTGCCTCGCACTCGAAGAGCTTCACCTCCACCGGCATCATGAAGCTGCGCGAGCAGCGCAAGCTCCGACTCGACGATCCGATCGGTCAATACGTCGGCGGCCTGCATCCGCGCGTGGCAGAGACGACGATCGCGCAGGTGCTCTCGCACAGCGCGGGACTGACGCGTGACGGCGCCGATTCAGGTCAGTTCATCGATAGCCGGCCCTATCTCGACGCGAACGAGCTGCTCGCGGAATTGAAGCTGCCGGCCGCAATCGAGCCCGGCACCCGCTTCAAATATTCCAATCATGGCTTTGGCCTGATCGGCCTCGTCATCGAAGCCGTGACGAAGGAGCCCTACCCTATCTGGATCAAGCGCGAAATCGTCGAACCCGTGGGCTTGCGTGCGACCGAGCCGGACGCGCCGCTTGCCAAGGGCACGCCGTTCGCGCGCGGCCATACCCGAAAGCTGCCGCTCGGCGAGCGCTGCGTAATCCCCGGCGACAATCCCGCGCACGCCATGGCGTCCGCGGCGGGCTTTGTCGCGACCGCCGGCGATACCGCCCGCTTCTTCGCGCAGCTTGCGCCCAATGCGAAGAAGAGCGTTCTCTCGGTCGCGAGCCGCCGCGAGATGACGCGACACCATTGGCGCATCCCGCAGAGCTTCGAGGGCTATTACGGGTTAGGCGTCAACGCCGGCAAGACCGACGGCTGGGACTGGTTCGGCCATGGCGGCGGCTTCCAGGGTTACATCTCCCGGACCTGCTCCATCCCCGCTTGCGAGCTCGCGATCAGCATCCTCAGCAATTCCATTGACGGCGCGGCGCCATTCTGGATGGACGGCGCGATGCAAATCCTGCGCGCGTTCAAGACACGCGGCGCGCCCGACCGGCGCGTGCGCGACTGGACCGGCCGCTGGTGGACGATCTGGGGAGCCACAGATCTCGTGCCCGCGGGCAACCGCGTGCTCGTCGCCAACCCGCAGTTCAACAACCCATTCATGGATGCCGCCGAGATCGAGGTCACCGGCCGCGACAGCGGCAAGCTCGCCTGGGCCGCCGGTTACTCCAGCCATGGCGAGCCGGTCCGCCGCGTCCGGGACAAGCGCGGCAAGGTGAGCGACATCTGGATCGCCGGTGCCAACGTCAAGCCTGCAAGCGCCGTGGCGCGCGAGATCGCGCGCCGGTATCCGCCACGCAAGCGGCGGCCTACTCCCGGATAAGCGCCTCTACCTCGCTGCGCATCGATTGCCGCGAATCATCGCGCGAATAGAACATGTGGCCGCCGGGATAGACGACGAATTTCACGCGTTGCGTGACGAAGGCCGGTAACTGGTCGAGCACGCGCTTCGATCCGAAATAGGGTGTGGCGAGATCGAACAGGCCGTGCGCAACCAGCACGTTCAGCTTTGCATCGGTGGCGAGAATCTGGCGCAGCTCCGATACCGATTGCGGCGGGTTGAGGCCGCGGCCGAAATCCCAGTGTCCCTCGATGCTGCCGTTCAGGACTTCATAGGAGCCGTCCGGCCGCCAGTTGAGCTTGCGTGTCAACACGTCGACCGCGGCGCTCGTCAGCGGCGCCTGGAGTGCATCGCCCGAGGGGTCGCCGAAGCGCGAGCTGCTGGAATCCGGGTAGGGATCGAAGCCGCGCACGGAGCCGTCGTAGCGTCCCGTCACTTTGCCGTTCTTGCGATCAAACTCGCGGCGGAATTCACCGACGTCGAGCCGGCCGGCGAGCCTGCGGCTCACCGCCTGGTCGATGCCGGTGAGCTCGGCGACTTTGTCGGCCAGCCGGTTGGTGGCCTCCTTGTCCGCCTCACCCTTGACGAGGTCAGCCAGGAATTCGCCGCGCGCGTAGGCCTCGACGTCGGCGAGATCGGCGCGCGTGACCGGTGCCTTGGCTTCGCGCGCCACCGCGACATAGCTCGGCAGCGTCGCGACATATTGCAGCAAGCTCGTGCCGGCGAACTCGCGGAAGTCGAACAGCGGCGAGACCAGGATCAATCCCCTGACGCCGACTCCATGCTGGAGCTGCAACTGGCGCACCACCTTCGGTCCGCGAATCCCGCCATAGCTTTCGCCCGCCACGTATTTCGGCGAGATTAGCCGGTCGTGCTTCTCGAGCCAGCGGCGGATCACCAGCGCGATCGAATTGGCGTCGCCGTCGACGGAATAGAAGGACTTGCGAGCGTCCTCGCCGCTCGCGACGAAGCGGCTGTACCCGGTGCTGACGGGATCGATGAAGACGAGATCGGTGAAGTCGAGCCAGGTCTCCGCGTTCGGCTTCACCTCGGGCGAGGCGGACGGCGACAGGGCTTCGCCATCGAGCGGCAGCCGCCATGGCCCCGCGGCGCCGAACTGGAGCCATGCCGAAGATGCGCCGGGCCCACCGTTGAACAGGAACGTCACGGGGCGCGTCGCGCGATCGGCATCGTCGAGCTCATAGGAGGTGACGGCGATGTCGGCCAGCGGGTCGCCCTTGCCGTCGAACACGCGGATCGAGCCGGCGGTCGCGGCGAAGTTGAGGGTGCGGCCAGGCAGATCGAGCGTCTGCTTCGTGGTGGAATCCGGCGGCAGACGATGCAGCTCGGCCGCCGACGGCGAACCAGGCGTAGGGCTTTGCGCGCCACCGCCACGCCCGCCTTTCTGTCCGGCCGGCGATGTCGTCTCGGAGCGCGGCTGTGGCGGATCCTCCGCGCGCGCCCATCCTGCGAAGGCGAAAGCCGACACCGCCATCACCAGCATCGCGTGGCGGAGCGCCGGCAAACTCAATACCATGATCGTTCTCCGTGCCCGGCTCTGAGGCCGGTGCGCACCGATCATAGCCAAGGAATTGCGACGGTTTGGGGGATCATGGGTTTGGCGGCGCCTGGAGAGGTCGTTCGGACCCAAAGCGCCCCCGTTTCGCCCTGAATCGGGATGGGGCAATCGCCCGTTTGCCTTGAAAGGCGGTCCTCCTCGACAATCGAGGCCCAGGTCGTATAGACGAGCCCGGCGGAACTTACTCGAGCCAGCGGCACCTGCCCGGGAAGCCATGACCAAGCCCTCGCGATACGACCGGATCGCCTTCGTCGCCAGCCCGAGCAGCGAGGCGCAGGCCGCCTTCGGCCAGCTCACTCGGGATTATGGCAATTACGACCCCAGGGAAGCCGATGTCGTCGTCGCGCTCGGCGGCGACGGCTTGATGCTCCAGACGCTGCACCGGAACATGCACACGGGAAAGCCGATCTACGGCATGCACCGCGGCACGGTCGGCTTCCTGATGAACGAATACTCGACGCACGATCTGCGCACGCGGCTCGAGGCGGCGCATGAATCCGAAATCCATCCGCTCTTGATGCGCGCGACCGACGTCAACGACCGCGTCCACCTGCACCACGCCATCAACGAGGTCGCACTGTTCCGGCAAACCTACCAGGCCGCACGCTTAAGGATCCTGATCGACGAGCGCGAGCGCATGGCCGAGCTGATCGCCGACGGCATCATGGTGGCGACGCCGGCCGGCTCTACCGCCTACAACCTCTCCGCCCAAGGGCCGATCCTGCCGATCAACGCCGCGCTGCTGGCGCTGACGCCGATCAGCGCCTTCCGCCCGCGCCGGTGGCGCGGCGCGCTGCTGCCCAACACGGCCTATGTCGTGATCGAGGTGCTCGAGGGCGACAAGCGCCCCGTGGCGGCGGTCGCCGATCATGACGAGGTGCGCGACGTCCGCCGTGTCGAGGTCCTGTCCGACAAGACCATCTCGATGCGCATGCTGTTCGACCCCGGCCACAGCCTGGAAGAGCGGATCCTGCGCGAACAGTTCGGCTACTGAGCCGCCGGCCGCCCCTCTCAAAAGGCCGATCGCAACCCTTCGTTAACCCCCGCCACGATATGGTTAACGAAGGTTGACCGCTTTGGCCCGGGCGTCATGTTCCGTATCGACTTCAACAAGCTGCGCTTCCTCGTCTGCGACGACAATCCGCACATGCGCCGCATCCTGCGGACGCTGCTGCATTCGTTCGGCGCACGCGAAGTCTACGAGGCTGAGGACGGCGCCACGGCGCTGGAAATGTACAGCCATTACGTGCCCGACATCGTCATCACCGATTGGGCGATGCCGATCTTCGACGGGCTCGAGCTCGCGCAAATGATCCGGCAGCCTGAATCCAAGGGCAACCCCTACGCGCCGATCATCATGCTGACCGGCCATTCCGAGAAGCGCCGCGTCACGGTCGCGCGCGATGCCGGCGTCACCGAATTCCTGGCCAAGCCGATCTCGGCCAAGGGGCTCTACCAGCGCATCCTCAACGTGGTTGCCAATCCCCGTCCCTTCATCAAGACCAAGACCTATTTCGGCCCGGACCGGCGCCGTAACACCAACTCTGCCTATATGGGCCCGGAGCGTCGCGTCGGCGAAAAGCACGAGGTGCTCCAGCAGCCCTCGCTGCTCGACAAGGCCCGCTCCTCCATCTAGCGCAGCGTCTCACACGAGGCAGGCATCATGGCGAAGAACAGCGCAAAGGACATCGAGGTCAAGGCCTTCGCCACGCATCACGTCATCACGCAGCCCAATCCCTTGCGAAAAGTGCTGCGCCGGGTCGAAGCAAAAGACATGGACGATCCGGTCGCCCGCGCCGAGCAGGCGCTGGCGGGCCTGTCCGGCCAATTCAAGGACTGGATGAGGATCGAGGTCGAGAGATTGTCCGCCGCCTGGACCGAGGTGCAGCAGGATGGTTTCACCAGGAAGCTGCGCGACGAGCTGTTCCACGCCGCCCACGACATCAAAGGCGATGCGGCGACTTTCGGCTTTCCTTCGGCAGCGGGAATCGCCGAGAGCCTGTGCCGCATCATCGAGCATGCGCCGGATCTTTCGAAGGTGCCGGCCGAGCTGTTCACGCACCACATCAACGCAATCCTCGCCATCGCGCACGAGAACACCAGGCTCGACAGCATCAGCGTCTCCGCCGAACTCAGCCGGCGCCTGCGCAAGGTCGCCGACGAATATCTCGCCCACGTCAACTGTGATCGCCCCGAACATCTCGAGGTGATCCTGGCGCCAAGCATTGCCCCGGCGGAATAAGGCCCAGCTCTTCCCTCTCGTCGTTGCGAGCGCAGCGAAGATTCCATGGGGGTGGATAGCGACCAAGTCTGAGGCCAGACTGAGGTTGCATCCATTCAACCTGGAGACGACGATGTTGCTCGATCATCCTATCGATGGACCGGCCGCTATCCGCACGCAGTTTGGCGCAATTTTCGTGTCGTTGGAACTGAGTCGTTCGACATGGCTGGTGACCTCGCTCTCGCCGGGCTGCGCTCGCAATGACGGAATTCGCTGCTACGCCGCGATCAGATCGTCATAGAGCGGATCGACCGCGTCCTTGGCGACGAGCTCGTCACAGAACAGCCGCGCCTCTTCGCGCGCGGACTCCGTGGCGAAGCGGCGGAGCAGGACCATCAGCGGTTCAGTAGCGCCGCGGTCGGTCTCACAATGGGTTAGCACGCGCTCCACCATGCGACGGCGCAGCCGTACCGCGCTGTCATCGGTGTCGACAAAACCCTGCTCGTGGGAGGCGTCGAGCGCGACCTGGAATGCCGCAAATGTCGCCTCGGGCAGTCCGGCGCGGCGGAGCAACGCGTGCAGGGTGTTGCCGCCGCGCTCGTGCAGCAGCGCCGAGACGCGCGCCAGCGGCAGATCGGCAAGTTCCGCGAGCGCCGCGTCGAACAGGTCGAGATTGCTCGACAGCAGCGCGCGCAAGATCAGACCCGCCGTGAGCTGGCCGGTGATGCGCAGGTGCCGCACCAGGCCCTGCATGTCCTCACCGCGCGAGCGCGCCGCGATGTTGATGGTGGAGCGGTCGCGCGCCTCGACCGTGATGCGTTCGGCACGATCGGCACTCAGCCAGTTCCGGGCCACGACGAATTGCGCAAGGGTCTCGGAAAGCTTGGCCACCAGCGCCGCGCGCGTTGCGGCCGGCAGATCGTCCAGCACCAGCATCGCTTCGCGGATCGCGGCGAGGTGGCCGTGGCGCTCTACCATACGATTCCACGAGAACGGCGCGAGCTCGGCATGCGGATTTTCGATCAGCTCCAGCGCGGCCGCCGCGCAACCGACCTCGGCGATAGCGGCGCAGACCGAGACCGGCAGCGCGATACGCCGGGCGACCGCGCACTGCACCTCGTCATTGCCGGTGGCGATGATGTCGACGAGATCGGCATCGATCAGCAGCGGAGAGTGTTCGAGCACGGGCAGCGCAACCGTCGGCTGATCCGCCGACAGCGCCCGCACGATTGCAGCCGGCGCCTCGTTACTGCGAGCAAAGGCCTCGGCCATCGCCTGCCGCACCAGCGGCGAGGGATCGTCGAGCAACATCAAAAGCGCGCCTTCGGCCGCGACGCGGTCGTCATGAGAAAGGTCTGAAATCAGCCAGGCCCGGGCCAACGCCCGCGTCGCCTCGGCCCGCTCGCCGGCGGACGCCGTCCTGATCCAATTGATGAACTGCCGAACAATCATTGATGCTTCCGGCTTACGCAACGAAAACGAAAAATGGTGACGGCTTGTCACCTGCAACACAAAATAAACCACGACGCTTAACAAAGCGTTCACCATAACTGGCTGGTATTATTGACGTTTTGTTAAGGGAACAAAGCCGCTCTTTTCTTGCATCCCGCACACGGTGCGGCGCGCGAGTGCTGCGCCGCTAAGCCGGGCCCATTTGTTCGGAAGGATTGCTGCGGCATGGTACCAGCTCAGCGCAGCAAGCGTTGCACGCTGCAGAGCGTCCGGGGCAGGAGAGCAGATGCTAGCTCGAGAACGTGCCGCTGCGATCGCTGAAGAGATCGAGCGGCTGCGGCGGACGCACGTCCGGCGTTGCTGAGGCCACCGAGGTGAGCGAGGCGTTGTTGCCCCACAATTTCTGCACAGCGATCGAGACCGGCTGCGTGGCGTCGTCGGGCTGATAGATTGAACGAAACGCCGGCGTGGTCGGCGCATTGTCCGCGAGCGTTGTAGGTGACGTCACACCGACGGGCGTCACGGCGCGTGTATTGGGGAAGGTCTGGAGATAAGCGGCGTTGTCGATCACCGGCGCTGTCGGCAGTACGCCGTTGGCGCTCGCCACCTGCGTCGTCGAGGGCGCGCCGCCATACATCGCCATCGCACTGCGGGTGATCTTGGAATTCGCCGCGCTGGCAAAGCGCGCGTCCAGCACCGAGTAGACTTCGGAGACGCTGCGCGCGCGGCCGTCATTGGCGTAGAAGATCGAGCGGTTGGCGGCGGCCGCATTGGGAAAGAGCCGCGCGCCGACGGCCTGCGGATTGTCCTCGGCATTGGCGATCAGTTTCGCGGCGCCGCCGACGCCCATGAAATGCGCCATGTAGAGTTCGCTGTCGCTCGGCCTGCGCCCGAGCAGGCCGGTGAGCTTGAAACTGTTCGACTGCGTCAGCGCCGCCGCCATGCTGGACGCGGCCTCGGGATCGTCGCGCAGCTTCATGATCGATCGCTTCATCACGGGATCATCGACGATGTAGTTGCCCGACGCGGTCTTCGTAATGGCGTCGGCGTAGCTGCCATAGCCGAGCTGAGTGCCCGCCTCCTTCACTGTGCCGAGCCAGGTCTGATCGATGAACTGATAGAGCCCGTGCGCGGACGAGGTGGTGGCACCGGCCGTCGGATTGAAATCCGATTCCATCTTGGCGGTGGTCAACATGTACTGGAAGCTGACGCCGGAGATATTGGAGGCCTGCTTGATCGCGCCGGCGACGCGCGCCCGCGACGGATCGAGACCGGCCGTCTGCGTCGCACTGAACTTGTCGACCGACATGATGAAGTGCCCGCCCCGCGCGGCATTGAGCGGCGCCGGCAATTCGGCACCCTGTCGTCTCATCGTGGAACAGGTATGGTTAATGCGGGGTAAATTTGGCTCGCGCCCCGCCGAACCGAGTCATTCGGGGGCGCACCGAAGCTGCGAGCCCCGGAATCCATTTCCACCGCACATGATGTCGCACGATCGATTCCGGGCTCGTGCTTCGCATGCCCCGGAATGACGGATGGCTACTTCTTGTAGATGTCGCCCGGATCGAACAGCCGTTCGGCATCGACAAAGACGAGCCTGGCGCCGCCGCCCTCGGCCTCGACCTTGCGGTAGAAGCACGAACGTCGCCCGGTGTGGCAGGCAGCGCCGATCTGCTCGACGCGGATCCAGACCGCGTCCTGGTCACAATCGGTGCGGATCTCGACCACGCGCTGGGTCTGACCCGATGTCTCACCTTTTCGCCACAAGACATTGCGCGAGCGGCTGAAGTACCAGGCTTCGCCGGTCGCGATCGTCTTGCGCAGCGCCTCGTCATTCATGTGCGCCACCATGAGGACGTCGCCATTGACGACGTCGGTTGCCACACAGGTCAGAAGGCCCGCGGCGTCGAACTTCGGCTGGAAGGCGAGACCTTCCTCGATTTCGTGGGAGTGGGCGGACACGAGCGTCCTCGCTTAGAACGTTGGCGAGGTCAGCGCTGCAGGCCTCGCACAAGGGACAGGAAACGGGCCTGCTCCGCCGGATTGTCGCGGAACATGCCGGTGAAGCGGCTGGTGAAGGTGGAGGCGCCATGCTTGGCGACACCACGCACGGACATGCAGGTATGCTCGGCCTCGATCAGCACGGCCACGCCGCGCGGCTTGAGGACCTCGTCGATGGCGGCCGCGATCTGCGCCGTCAGATGTTCCTGGGTCTGGAGCCGGCGGGCGAAGATATCGGTCAGGCGCGCGAGCTTGGACAGGCCGACGACGCGCTCCACCGGCGTATAGGCGATGTGCGCCTTGCCGTAGAACGGCATCATGTGATGCTCGCATTGCGAGGTGAACTCGATATCCCGCACCAGGACGAAATCGTCATAGCCCGCCGTCTCGCCGAAGGTGCGGTCCAGGACCTCCGCCGGGCACTGGTGGTAGCCCTGATAGAGCTCGTCGAAGGCCTCGACCACGCGGCGCGGCGTGTCGAGCAGGCCTTCGCGCTCGGTATCCTCGCCGATATAGGCGAGCAGTGTCTTTACCGCTGCTTCCGCCTCGGCGCGCGCAGGGCGCGGCTGGTCGGCGCGCACGGCGGCTGCGAGAAATTCAGCGGGATCAAGCTCGGCCGGGCGGCTCTCGGGCTGCCGGTCCGAGGGCTTGTTGGGGCGGATGGATTTGATTGCAGCGTCCATATCGACTCCGTTCGACGGCCTTGCGGGCCGGAGTGTCACCGGCAGACGGGGCGGCAAGCCGCCGGACGCCTGAACAGAACAGTCTCGGCGAAAAAGGTCCGCTCGTAGCCACGCCGGCCGCACCATTCTGGATCACCGCCGGTGGGCCGCTGGACTGTTTTTCCGCGAGTTCCGACCCTATATAGGACCCTGGACGCCGCCCGCCAAGACCGATCGGGTGCGGAAGTGCTGGACTCCATCACATGCTGAACGACATCTACAACAAGCGGATCATCGAACTGGCCGGGAATATTCCGCGGCTCGGGCGGCTGTCGGACCCCGATGCCTCCGCCACTGCCCACTCCAAGCTGTGCGGCTCGACCGTGAAGGTCGACCTCAAGATGAACGGGGACACCGTCACCGACTTCGCCCATGACGTGAAGGCCTGCGCCTTGGGACAGGCCTCTTCGTCCATCATGGCAAGTCGGATCGTGGGGTCTACTGCGAGCGAACTCCGCGAGTTGCGCGAAACCGTTCGCAAGATGCTGAAGGAGAACGGTGCGCCTCCTGAAGGAAAATGGGAAGAGATCAAGTTCCTCGAGCCGGTCCGCGACTACAAGGCGCGGCATGCCTCGACCCTTCTCACCTTCGATGCGGTGGTCGATGCCATCGGCCAGATCGAGGCCAAGGCGAAGCAGCCGGCGGCGGCGCAGGGCTGACCGCTCTCCGTCATTCCGGGGCGATGCCACCGGACCCGGCCTATTGACCAGTCCGACGACAGGCTCCGCATCGAACCCGGATCCAGAGGTTGCCGATCTTCCGGGCTCGCGCCGACGCGCGCCACGGATGACCCATCAAAGCATATCGCTTACTTCTGCGCCGCCGCCGCCGGTGTCGCCACGCCGCCGGCCGTCGGTACCAGGGCTTCCGCGGTCTTGGTCGACTTGGCAGATTGCTGCGGCTGCTCCGGTTCCGCGCCGTACCTGGCCTGCGTCTTCGGTGTAAGCTCTGCCATTGCCGGTGCGGAGATATCCACGTGCGGCAACACGTCGGCCACGAGGTCGGTGGTCACGAGATTGGTGAGCTTAAGCTCTCCGGCGTCGAGCTCATGCAAATCTTCCCAGGGCGGCACGCTGAGTGCGAGCGACAGCAGATCGCCGGCCCCCCCCATGTCGAACGTGTATTTGGCCAGCCTGCCGATGTCGCGCTCCACGATCATCAAGTCCTGGGCGCTGTAGCTCGCAGCCTTGGCATCGTCGGCGCGGTCGCCCATCCAGATCTGGTGGACCCGGACATGGGCAGCTTCCGGCACATAGCGCTTCTTGCCGGCGAGCAGCAGGAACACGCACATGGATTCGCAATAGGCCCCCGGCGCGACCGCCGGACGGGCGCCTTGCCCGCCGCGGTTCTGAACGCTGATGCCGACCGTGGTCAGAAGTCCGAGGTTGCGGAAGCGTCGGCCGAGCGTGATCGCGTCGTTGACCGAGCCGCCGCTGGAATCGAGCACCACCGTGGCGCCGCCCAGTTGGCGTCCGCGAGCAAACTCCTCAAAAGCCTTCGGCGTATCGGCGGTGATGATTCCGACCGCGCTGACCCAGCCGCGGCAGTTCGGCTCGCAGGTCACCCAGCTGAACTTCATCGGCAGCTTGCGCTCTTCGAGCGCAGCACCGGCTCGCGCTGACGTTCCAAGGGTCGCGACGGCGCCAGCCAGCGCGACTCCACACACGGCGGTTCCCACCAGCAACCAGCCGCGAAGATTAAGGGAGTTCAGAAGTCTCAATCTGGTTCCTTCCCCAAGCCCTAAAGGTCCCCAAACAATCCCCGGTAGCGCCCGCTGAGTCCATCATACAGGCGTATGTTTCTACACACGGGCGTCATAAAAATGGTATCCGGGCGAATACAGATCGTCCACAGATACTTGCTGCACTGCTCCCAAAAAGCAGGCAAAATATGGCGCGCAAACAAGAGCTTACAGTTCCCTGCTGCGGAACTGAGCAATACTTCGCTTAACGTTACAGCAAAGCGCACATGAAGCATTCAGCCTACGAGCACTGTTCCAGCCCGGTGGCGGGCGCGCTCCGGCTCCCGCGCCGATTCGGCCGCGCGCTGATCTGGCTGTACCGGCACACGCTGTCGCCCCTGGTCGGCTACAATTGCCGGCACCTGCCGACCTGCTCCGTCTATGGCGACGAGGCGATCGAAAGGTTCGGACTCTGGGCCGGCGGCTGGATGACACTCGCGCGCCTATTGCGCTGCAATCCTTTCGGCACCTCGGGCATCGACAACGTACCGCTCACCGCACCGGAAGGCGCGCGCTGGTATTTGCCCTGGCGCTACGGCCGCTGGCGCGGGGTCAACGCATCCTGAGTGCTGCGGTGCTTTCCGTCCCGCTCGGAACCCGAACTCTCGCCTCGCGTTGATGTGATGCTCCCCATCGGGAGGAAACAACAATGCGCTGGAAAATCAGCCGTCATTTTCCCTCCGGGCTTGGCCTGAATTCTGGCCGGAGAGGCCATCACGATCCCAGAATCATCGATCTGCTCGCGATCGTCGCCCTGCTGGTGCTCGTGATCAGCTCCGGCTGGTATCTGGCGACGAGCTTCGCCACGCCGCCAAGCACGACAGCGTTCATCGTGCCGAGCCAGAATGTGCACTGGTAACTAACGGAACCAGAAGAAACGTCCGGACTGCGGCGGGATCGACTCCGGCGGGCGTAGCCGCTTCGGCCTCGGCGGCCTTGACGACGGCTCGGCGGACGAGGTGGTCTCCGCCGGCGCGATCTCGCCGCCCGGCACCTTCACCGACAGCAGCAAGTTCGACTCATGCGTCCGCCAGCGATAGCCCACGCCGAAATCGATCGGCTGGGCGCGCGTGAACAATTCGGCGTAGCGCTCCTGGTAGCGGCTTGCGAATTCATCGATCGGACCGAGATAGCGGCCGAACGGAAAGAACCGCCATTGCCGTGCATTGTAGTTCGCGAGCGGAATGCCGGAATCGTCCTGGATGATGGTGGCGCTGTTGGCGAGGAGCCAGTCGCGCACGAGGGTGAAATTGCCGGAATGCAGCAGATAGGACGCGCTCTTGAGCAGGCTGTTGCCGGGGCCCAGCGTCTCGCAGAATTTCAGGAAGCCAGCCGCGCGCGCACCGGAATTGGAAAGATCAGTCGAGAAATAATACAGCGTGCGCGCTTCCCCGTCGCTGCCGGCGAAGGTGATGCGGACGCCATGCGTCGCGTTGGGTCCCGGATTGTCGCCGGCCGTGTGAACCCCGCCCTTGTTGTCGAGCGCGATCATCTCGACATTGCGGATGGTCTTGCCGGAGCGCGCGAGGAAAACATAGAGGATCGGCAGCGTACCGTTGACCTGATTGGCGTGCAGGTCGACCTTCATCTGCTTGGTAATGAAGAAGGAAAAACTCAGGATCGAGCCGAGCGATCGCTCGACGTTGTAGAGCGCAGCGCCGATCGAGCTACGCGGCAGCCGCGTCAGGTCGGGCACCGCTCCCACCGGCTCCAGCGCGCCAAGCACGTAGGTGCTCGCCTTGGCATAGAAGGCATTGGCGTAGAGGAAGTCCGGGCCGCTGAACATGTAGAACATGGTTGGCCGCGGCGCGGCGAGATTGACGTCGGCCCAATTGCGGATCTTCGAGAGCTGCCGCTGCTCGAGCTGGGCGAAAGCGCCGTCAAAAAATTTTGCATGACGCTGCCAGCCTGGATCCTTCGTGAGCGGCACCAGCGGCGAGTCCGCCGAAGGCTGCATGCCCGCAAGGAAGCGCGCAGTGTCGTCGAAGGTGACGTCGGCGGCGCGTGCGGACGAGACGGCCGCAGCCAGCAAGGCAAGAACGACGGCCGCAATGCTCAGAGGTCGGATCATGTCGATTAGCGATGTGGTGAAGCGGCAGCGGTCAGCGGCCGCCTGCGGAAGACGACATAAATCACCAGACCCGAGAGCATGACGAGCATCCCCGACAGCGACTGCACCGGCCGCTCGGTCAAGAGGTAGTACATCATGAACGCGGTCACGAGCAGGAAAACGAGCGGCGTGAACGGGTATCCCCAGGCGCGATAGGGCCGCGGCAAATCGGGATCGGTGATGCGGAGCTTGATGACGCCGGCGACGGTGAAGAACGAGCAGAACAGCAGCGCGAACTGGATGAAGTCGAGCACCGCCTCGAAGCTGCGCGTGAACAGCAGCAGGCTCGCGACGGCGAGCTGAAACAGGATGGCATACGCCGGCGCACCGTTCGCCGATCGTTGCGAGAACACGCGCAGCGCCGGAATGTCCTCGCCCATCGTCATCATCACCCGCGGGCCGATCCACATCATCGCGCTGATCGAGGAGATCAGACCGGCACAGATCATCGCGCCGACGATCCGGCCGCCGAGGCCGCCGAAGATGGCGCTGCCGGCGACGCTGGCAACGTCGAGCTGGCCCGCCAGCGCGCTGACCGGCGTCGAGTAGAGGAACACCGCGTTCAGCGCGACGTAGAGGACGAGCACGATCAGCGTGCCCACGAGCAATGCGCGCGGCAGGCTCCGCTGCGGCGTGGTCATCTCGCCGATGATGTAGGTCGCGGCATTCCAGCCCGAGAACGAGTACATCACGAAGACGAGCCCGATCGCGAAGGGCGCGCTGACGATGTGGGCGAGATCGCCCGGCTCCGGCGTGAAGGCGATCTGCTGCGGCACGCCGATGACGAAGCCGGCCACCAGGAAAGCGACGATCAGCACGACCTTCAAAATCGTCGAGATCAATTGGAACGTCGAGGAGTGCCTGACGCCGGTCAGTTGCACGAGCGAGACCAGCCACACCACGCCGATGGCGAGTGGAATCGGCGGCAGATCGTCCGCGACCGATTTGGCATATTCACCGAACGCCATCGCGGCGAGCGCGACTGGTGCCGCAAACCCCACCGTCGCCGAGACCCAGCCGGCGAGAAAGCCGAAGGCGGGATGGTAGGCGCGGCCGAGGAAATTGTACTCCCCGCTCGAGCGCGGAAACATCGCGCCCAACTCGCTGTAGGAGAACACCCCGCACAGCGCGACGATGCCGCCGACTGTCCAGAGCAGCAGGATCGAGAAGCCGGACGGGATGTCCTTGACCTGGAAGCCGAGGCTGGTGAAGACGCCGACCCCAATCATGTCGGCAATGACGATGGCGGTTGCGACCAGAACAGAGACGCCCGACCCGCTTTCGGTCAGCCGGCCAGTCCAGGGCGCGGTACCCGCATCTGATGCCGTCATCGGGGTTCTCAAGGCGTCACGCCTCATCGGGAGACATCGTGCAGATTGAATCCAGTCAATTCAAGCAGGGTTAACAAGGGTTAAATGAGGCAGACGTGACGGGTATGTTGACACCTTTCACGTCCGGTCTTGGGCGATAAAGCTGCACATCCCCCGAGAATCCCTTTTCCCTTCCCCACAATCACGACACGATTGCATGGTCCCTTTGACGGTTCCGGATGTGGGGAAATTTCTCTGGACGCTTAACGTCACCTAAACGCCAGTCGGCTGAATTGATTTGAAATTGCCGATGGACGTGACTTGGGGTCATGGGTGGATGGTCGGGGCCGTTCCGAAACTGAGAGCTAACGCGCCTGCCGATCGGACGACGTCCGGCGCGCGCGGTCGTGTGCTCCGGGTCGGCCTGTTTTCAGCCCTGGTGCCGCTGTGGCTGACGCTGGTTCAATGCGGCAAGGCCCCCAATCCGGCGGCGCTCGCAGCGAACTCGCAGGCTAACGTGCAGGTGGTCGCAAAGACACATGCGCAGGTGGCAAGCGGCGACACGTTCGAGGATCGCTTCCCGGCCCCGCAGTTCAAGGAGCGTTTCCCCTCGGCGAGCGAGAGCTTGCTGCAACGGCAGATGTCGGACTTCTCGCCCAAGCGCGCCGTCCAGCAGCAGCCGCAGGCTGAGCAGGCGCCCTACAAGGTCGCTTCGCTCGAGCCGCAACTCCCCTACAAGCGCCCGCCCCGTGAGGACCTGACGACGCTCGTCAGCATGAAGTCGTCAGCTTTTCCCTATTTCGGCAACAACCCCGCCTCCGACGCACCCTTCCTCAACATCTCCAAGGGCGACCGCCGCGGCCACCGCAGCTATTCGGGGCGCGTCTACTGGCAGGACGAAACCTACAGCGACAGCCGCGTGCTGGTGCACGTCCCTGAGCATTTCGACGTCCGCAAGCCGGGCGTGATCGTGGTGTTCTTCCACGGCAATGGCGCCACGCTCGAGCGCGATGTGCGCGACCGGCAGCTAGTACCGAAGCAGATCACCGATTCCGGCGCCAATGTCGTCCTGCTTGCGCCGCAGATGGCGGTCGATGCCGCCGATTCCAGCGCCGGCAAATTCTGGCAGGCAGGCGGCTTCAAGCGCTTCATGGAGGAATCGGCCAACCACCTCGCCCGCCTGACCGGCGATCCCAACAGCGCGCGGGCCTTCGCCAACATGCCGATCGTGATCGTCGGCTATAGCGGCGGCTTCCTGCCGACGGCCTGGAGTCTGGAGGTCGGCGGCATCAGCGACCGCGTGCGCGGCGTCGTGCTGCTCGATGCCGTTTATGGCGAAATGGACAAGTTCGCGTCCTGGATCGAGAGCCACCGCTCCGGCTTCTTCGTCAGCGCCTACACCCGCTACACCGCGCGCCGCGACCGCGAGCTGATGAGCCTGCTGCGGCAGAAGGGCATCAGCGTCTCCGAGGACATGGACGGGCCATTGCGGCCCGGCAGCGTGGTGTTCGTCGAGACTGGCGAGGGCATCACCCATCGCGACTACGTGACGAGGGCCTGGACGCGGGATCCGCTCAAGGACGTGCTGGTGAAGATGTCGGCGACGCCCGCGCTTGCGCTCACGCGCGTGGCCTCTACCAATCCATCCGCATCGAGCCGCTAAACGGACGTGACCGTAAAGCCATCGAGGGGCCCGGTCTCTCGCTTAGGTTTTCGGCAGCTTCGGAATGCTCTCGGCAAAGCCGTTGAAGCAGGCCAGCCGCTCGTCCTCTTCCTTGAAGAAACGGCAGTCTGCGTAGCCCTTGGCCTTCGCCGGCTTCGGCTTCGGCGCCGGCGGGATCACGGCGTCGTAGCAGTTGAGGCGGTCCTTGGTGCCGTCGTCGATCTCGAGGCAGGCCTGGAGCCGCGCCGCGATCGATTGCGGCTTACCCTTCGCCGCCGCAGCTGGTTTGGCCGCAGCCTCTTTGGTCCCTTTGGGCTTGACCTGCACCAGCGGCTTGTCCCCCACCATCGGTGGCTTGTCGGCTTGCGCAAATGCGGAGGCTGAATAGAGCACCGCGGCAACCGCCAGAATCATCCTCATTTCAGTCAACTCTCTTTGGTCCCCATGCATGGCGTTCTAGCGCCCTCATGCTCGGTTTGCCAAGCACCTTGCGCATAGGAAGCTGCGAGATTCAGGCTGTGGCGGGGGCAGCCCGCCGGGGCCTGGTCAGGAGCACCAGCAGCAGCGCCAGCACCACGAAACCGACCGCGACGAAGCCGAGCGTGTGCAGGAGCTCGCGGGCGAACAGTAATCCGCCGATGGCCGAGCCGAGCGCTTGACCGATATAGAGGACGGACGTGTTGAGGGCGACGGTCGCCGATGCCAGTGATGGCGCGGCCGCGACCAGCCGCACCTGCTGCATCGAATTGGTCGAGGCAAAGCCAAGGCCCCAGACCGCGACCGCGCCCGCCATCAAGACAAGCGTGCCGGCGCCGAGCGCCCAGCCCGTGACCCCCGCAAGCAGGAGGCAGGTGAACAGCAGCGAGGTGCGATAAGGCCCCCAGGTATCGACGATGCGAGTCGCGATGGCGACGCCGAGGAAGCCGCAGACCCCGTACAGGGCAAACACGATGCCGATGGCATCGGGTCCGGCGCCGGTGAGCTTCTTGAGCAGCGGGCCCATGAAGGTGAACACCACGAACTGCCCGGACATTTGCAGCATGGTGATCGCGAGCAGGAGCAGGATGGCCCTGCTGCGGGCGACCTCGGCCCAGGTCTTGATGTCCACCGGCGCGCCCTTCAGGCCCGCCGGTAGGCGCAGCAGCAGCAACAGGAAGCTGATGCAGCCGAGAGCGCCGATCTCGCCATAGGCGGCGCGCCAGCCATAGCGGCTGGCGATGAAGGTGATCAGCGGCAGGCCGACGGCGGCAGCGAGCGACCAGCCGAGGAAGATGTAGGCGATGGTGCTGCCGCGTCGCTCCACCGGCACGATCAGCGCCGCCGTGCCGGCAGCCTGCGGCGTATAGAGAGCGCCGATCGCAAGCATCACCAAGCGGATCGCAAGGAGCCTCGCATAATCAGGCGCAAAGGCCGAGGCAAGATTGCCGAGGGCAAGCACGGCCAGCGTCGTCGTGAGCAGCGTCCGCCGTTCGATGCGACTGGTGAGCCAGGCCGTCAGCGGCGAACCAATGCACAGCGTGATGGCGCCAAAGGTGATCAGGAGCCCGGCCGCATGGATGCTGACGTCGAGCCCGGTCGCCAATTCCGGCAGCATGCCCGCCGGCGCAAGCACCGAGCAGCCGGTGACGATGTTGCCGAGCATCAGAGCGGTTGGCGCGAAGCGGCGGACAGCAGGCGATCTTTCCATGCAAGTGCATGTAGAGCAGAGCTGCGGTCTGTTAAAGGGCATGGTCTGAAATAGTTGGTGCACCGTCCCGGCTTTTGCGCGCCACTTTCTTGGAATTGCCGGATTGCGCAGGCCGAATCGGCTGATATATCGCTCGTTCCCGCTTACCTGCGCTCGTTCGCAGGAGTGAGCCTCAGGAGTAAAGCAATGACCGACCAGCCCAAATCCGAGTCCGGCTTCCAGTACAGCCTCTCCAATCTGAAGCCCGCGACCCCCGCCCCCAGAGTCACCCTCATCTTCCCCGACGGCGCCCAGCGTCAGTTCGACAAGGGCATCACCGGCCTCGATATCGCCAAGGGCATTTCGCCGTCGCTGGCCAAGCGCACTGTGGCGATGGCACTCGACGGCACGCTCGCCGACCTCAACGACCCGATTGAGGCCGACGCCCGGATCGAGTTCGTCAATCGCGATGATCCCCGCGCGCTCGAATTGATCCGCCACGACTGCGCGCACGTGCTGGCGGAAGCCGTGCAATCGCTGTGGCCGGGCACCCAGGTCACGATCGGCCCGGTGATCGAGAACGGTTTCTACTACGACTTCTTCCGCAACGAGCCGTTCACCCCGGAAGATTTTGCCGCGATCGAAAAGAAGATGCGCGAGATCATCGCGCGCGACAAACCTTTCACCAAGGAGGTTTGGGATCGCGAAAAGACCAAACAGGTGTTCCGCGACAAGGGCGAAGCCTTCAAGGTCGATCTGGTCGACGCCATTCCCGGCAACGAGCCGATCAAGATCTACTACCAGGGCGATTGGTTCGATCTCTGCCGCGGCCCGCATATGACCTCGACCGGCAAGGTCGGCAATGCCTTCAAGCTGATGAAGGTCGCCGGCGCCTATTGGCGCGGCGACAGCAATAACCCGATGCTGACCCGCATTTACGGCACCGCTTTCGCCAAGCAGGAGGACCTCGACGCCTATCTCAAGCAGATCGAGGAGGCCGAGAAGCGCGACCATCGCAAGCTCGGACGCGAGCTCGACCTTTTCCATTTCCAGGAGGAAGGTCCGGGCGTCGTGTTCTGGCACCCGAAGGGCTGGACCATCTTCCAGCAGCTCATCGCCTATATGCGGCGACGCCTGACCGGCGACTACAGCGAGGTCAACGCGCCGCAGATCCTCGACAAGGTGCTGTGGGAGACCTCGGGCCATTGGGGGTGGTATCGCGAGAACATGTTCGCGGCGCAGTCGGCCGGCGACGAGGCCGAGGACAAGCGCTGGTTTGCGCTCAAGCCCATGAACTGCCCCGGTCACGTGCAGATCTTCAAGCACGGCCTGAAAAGCTATCGCGACCTGCCTTTGCGCCTTGCCGAGTTCGGCGTGGTGCATCGCTATGAGCCCTCCGGTGCCATGCACGGCTTGATGCGCGTGCGCGGCTTCACCCAGGACGATGCGCACATCTTCTGCACCGAGGACCAGCTCGCCGAGGAATGCCTGAAGATCAACGACCTGATCCTGTCGACCTACGCCGACTTCGGCTTCACCGGCGATCTCACCGTGAAGCTCTCGACCCGGCCGGAGAAACGCGTCGGCACCGACGCGATGTGGGATCACGCCGAGCGTGTGATGGCGACGGTGCTGCGCGAGATCCAGTCGCAGAACAACCACATCAAGACCGAGATCAATCCGGGCGAAGGCGCCTTCTACGGCCCGAAGTTCGAATATGTGCTGCGCGACGCCATCGGTCGCGACTGGCAGTGCGGCACCACCCAGGTCGACTTCAACCTGCCCGAGCGGTTCGGCGCGTTCTACATCGACCATGACGGCGGCAAGAAACCGCCGGTAATGGTGCACCGCGCGATTTGCGGCTCGATGGAACGCTATATCGGCATCCTGATCGAGCACTATGCCGGCAGCTTCCCGCTCTGGCTCTCGCCGGTCCAAGTGGTGGTCACCACCATCACCTCGGAAGCCGACGAATATGCCAAGCAGGTCGTCGAGCAGGCGCGGCGCGCAGGCCTTCGGGTCGAGATCGACCTGCGGAACGAAAAGATCAACTACAAGGTCCGCGAGCACTCGCTGGCCAAGATCCCGGCGCTGCTCGTGGTCGGCAAGAAGGAAGCCGAGACGCATTCGGTCTCGGTCCGCCGGCTCGGCAGCGACGGCCAGAACGTGATGACGACGCAGGAGGCGATCGCCGCACTGGTCCACGAGGCAACCCCGCCGGACGTCCAGCGGGCGCGTGGCGCCCTCTGATCCCTGAAATCGATCTAAATTCGCTTCCGGTTGCGGGCGTGCATGCCTATCTCGGTGTGCACGTCCGCCGACCAGCTGAAGAGGATATCGCAGTGCCCGATGCCATCGAACTCCTGAAGACCCGCCGCTCGGTCAAGCCGCGCGAGATGACCGAGCCCGGCCCCTCCGCAGCCGAGCTCGAGACCATCCTCACCATCGGCGCGCGCGTGCCTGATCATGGCAAGCTGGCGCCCTGGCGCTTCATCATTTTCGAGGGCGATGCCCGCCAGCGCGCCGGCGAGGTGATCGCAAAAGTCTTTGCCCGGAAGAATCCAGGCGCGCCCACCGCCGACATCGAGATCGAGCGCAAGCGCCTCACCGACGCGCCGCTGGTGATCGGCGTCGTCAGCTTCACCAAGCCGCATCCGAAGGTGCCGGCCTTCGAGCAGGAATTGTCGGCGGGCGCCAGCGCCATGAACATCGTCACGGCCGCAACCGCCCTCGGCTACGGCGCCTGCTGGCTGACCGGCTGGTTCGCCTTCGATCGCGACGTGCTGGACGGCCTCGGCCTCAAGCCGGACGAAAAGCTCGCCGGCTTCGTCCATATCGGCACGCCGACCAAGCCGAGCGAAGACCGTCCGCGACCGTTCCTTTCGGAAATCGTGACGCGTTTTTAATCGATGTCTTGTTGACGCCCTTGGCGTCTTGCGGCTTTGATCCCGCCGAGGGAGGAAGCCCGGATGAGACGGCGTGAGTTTCTGGTCGGAGCCGCGGTGCTCGCCGGCTCGATGGCGCGAGGTCGCGCCGCCGACATCCCTTCCCCTTCGCCCGACGGGCTCGATCGCATCACCGCATATTTCAACAACGAGGTAACGAGCGGCCGGCTGCCGGGCGCCGTCATCCTGGTCCAGCAGCACGGCAAGCCGGTCTCTTTCAAGACGTTCGGCGTGCGCGACGTCCGGACCGGCCTTGCCATGACGCCGGACACGATCTTCGCCATCCACTCGATGACCAAGCCGATCACGTGCCTCGGCGCGATGATGCTGATCGATGAGGGCAAGCTCGCGCTCACCGACCCCGTGTCGAAATACGTCCCGCTCTTCGCCGATACCAAGGTGGGCCTCGAGATTACCAAGCCCGACGGCAAGCTGGAGCTCGATCTCGTGCAGCCGGTCCGTCCCGTCAACATCGAGGACCTGCTGCGGCACACCTCGGGCATCAGCTACGATTATATTGGCGGCAAATGGGTCGAGCAGGCCTACAAGGCCGCCAATATCTTCGAAGGTCAGTTCAACAACAGGGAATTCGCCGACCGGATCGCGAAGCTGCCGCTGGCGCGGCAGCCGGGAACGTTGTGGCGCTACGGTCATTCCACCGACGTGCTCGGCGCCGTCATCGAGATCATCTCGGGCCAGACGCTGTACGAATTCCTGAAAGCACGCATCTTCGATCCGCTCGGCATGAGCAGCACCAAATTTGCGCTGGCGACGGAGGACGACCTGGCGCGGATGGCGCGGCCACTGCCGAACGATTTCATCCTGCTCGCCGCCGAGCGCGAGCGCCTCGACCATCCCGAATGGCAGTCCGGCGGCGGCGGGCTGCTCTCGACCATCACCGATTATCAGCGCTTCGCGCAGATGCTGCTCAACGGCGGCCAGTTCGAGGGCAAGCGTTATCTGAGCCCGGCTGCGTTCAAGGCCATGACGACCGACCACATCGGACCAGGGTCCGGCGTCGGACGCGACTATTTCTATTTTCCGGGCGACGGCTTCGGCTATGGCTACGGTCTTGCGGTGCGCACCGATCCCGGCAACGCGAAACCGCCGCCGCCGGGCTCGATCGGCGAGTTGAAATGGGACAGTGGCAGCGGCACCTATTTCGGCGTCGATCCCAAGCTCGACATGGCCTACCTCATGATGCAGCAGACCCAGAACGAGCGCAGCCGCATCACACCCGCCTTCAAGGTACTGGTCTACGATTGCTATCCTCCGGATCTACGCCGCCCGTGAGGCGCGCTGGCCGAAATCGGCGAGCAGCTTTGCGATCTCGGCGGCGGGCCGCGCCGCGCTGAACAGGAAGCCCTGCACCTCGTTGCAGCCCTCGGCGCGCAGCCAGTCGAGCTGATCCTCGGTCTCGACGCCTTCCGCCGTGGTGGTGATGTTGACGCTACGGCCGAGACCGGAGATCGCGCGCACGATCGCGCCGCAATCGGGCCGCTGCGCCAGATCCTTGATGAAGGAACGGTCGATCTTGATCTTGTCGAAAGGGAAGCTGCGGAGATAGCTGAGGCTGGAATAGCGGGTGCCGAAATCGTCCATGGAGATGCCGACGCCGAGCTCGCGCAATTGATGCAGCGTGACGAGGTTGGCTTCGGTCTCCGCCATGAAGATCGACTCGGTGATCTCGAGCTCGAGCCGCCTCGGCGACAGGCCGGACTGCGCCAGAGCAGAGATCACGACCTGAACCAGGTTGCGGCTGCGGAATTGCGCCGGCGACAGATTGACCGCGACTTTGACGTCGCCAGGCCATTTGACGGCTTCGGCGCAGGCCTCGCGCAACACCCATTCGCCAAGCTGGGTGATCAGGCCGATGTCCTCGGCGACCGGAATGAACTCGGCGGGCGAGATCATGCCCTTGTCCGGGTGCCGCCAGCGCAACAGCGACTCGAAACCGGAGATGCGGTCCGACGCGATCGACACCAACGGCTGGTAGTGCAGCTCGAACTCGCCATTGGCAAAGGCGCGGCGCAGGTCGAGCTCCATGTCGCGGCGCTTCTGCGCCTGAAGGTCCATCTCCCGCTCGAAGAAATGGTGCACGCCGCCGCCGTCCGACTTCGCCCGGTACAGGGCCATGTCGGCGTTGCGCATCAATTCCTCGGACGTCGTGCCATCCCCCGGTGACAGCGCGATCCCGATGCTGGCGCCGATCACCATCTCCTGGCCGTCGATCTCATAGGGCGCCTTCAACATGTCGATCAGCAGGGTCGCGCAGGCGCTGGCCTCGTTCGGCGAGACGTCGGCCGCCAGGATGACGGCGAACTCGTCACCACCGAGCCTCGCCGCGAGATTGGCACCGCGAACCGCATTGGTCAGGCGTTCGGCAACTTGCTTGAGCAGGCGGTCGCCCGCCGGATGCCCGAAGGAATCGTTGATGTTCTTGAACAGGTCGAGATCGATGTAGAGCACGCCGACCCGCTTTCCGCCGGCCTGGTCGAGCGCCTGCTTCAGCCGCTCCTGGAAATATTCGCGGTTCGGCAGGTCCGTGAGCCCGTCGTGATGGGCCATGTGGGCGATCCGCGCCTCGGCCTTGCGCCGTTCGGTGATGTCGACCACCGCGACCAGATAGCCGTCGCGATCGTCGAAGGCGACGCGCCGGCCGAAGGTGAGCACCTCGATCTCGCTGCCGTCGGCGCGTAAGTGCCGCCAGTTGCGCGAGGAATGATAGGCATCGCCGACGCGCTCGAGCGCCTCGGCGTGGCTCTTCCACTCGTCCTCGGGCCAGATCTCGTGCAGCTTCATGCGCAGGAAGGTGGCGCGGCTGTAACCGTAATGCTGGACCGCGGCGTCATTGACGCCAAGGAATTGCTTAGTCTTTGCGTCGAACACCCACATCGGCATCGGGTTGTTGTCGAACAGCAGTCGGAACGAGGCGTCGCGCCGCTTCAACGCGGTGACGTCGGAGATCGTCAACGAGACCACGTCGGCGAAGGCGGTGGTGCCGAGGCGCAGGTGTCGTCCGTCGCTCTCGATCTCGAGCTGCTCGCAGCGGCCGCCCGAGACGGCCTTGAGCAGGAAGTCCATAATCTCGGGCGCGGCCAGCAGCGTGCCTGCCTCACTGACCCGCCGCCATAGCAGGCTTCCGGTCGCGGCCTTCAGCAGCGCGCTCGCACTCTTGTTGTGGTGCACGATCTGGAGATCGAACGGCTTGTCGCTTGCGTCGCGCAGCGTCGTCAGCGAGACGACCGCGTCATCGGTCGCGGAAAAAATTGCGTCGAGGAGATTATATTGCCCTCCCGCGCTCGTTGATGTAGGTGCCGACCAGCGTCGCGCTCCAGCGCGAGGCGGTCGGCAGCGCCAGTAGATCGTAGGTCCTGACCATGCCGTCGCGCACGCAATGCGCGCTCGCGTGATGCGGCCGCCCCGTTGCGAGCGCGATCGCGGCCGCTTCCGTCAGCGCCGTGGCGCAGTCGGGCGACAGCTCCGCGACGGGAATGCCCCAGCGCTCCTCGCAGAGCCATTTCTGCACGTAACGTCCGCTGCGCGACAGTTCGAGCGCGCCGTCACCTTTCAGCAGCGCGATATGGTCGGCGAGTCGTCCGAGGCTGCCGAGCATCGCGTCCTCGTAACGCGGCAGCCGTTCGCCCGGCTTCAACGCGGCACGCCATTTGCGTTGAAGCACCGGGATGTCATCGAACATTTCGACGGCCGGTTTTCCCGGCACTTTCTTTGCGGCACTCATGGCAGTCCCCAACGCACTATCCGGGCGCATCCAATGCAGGTGCGCTTAACGGCGTGTAAAGAGCGCACAGGCGCAGGTTCCGTTCGGTGATTATGACAGTTTTAAGTCAGGTGTTGGTTAGTGGGCGTTAGAGACTATGACGGTTGCGCTTCTACGCATGCTGAGACGTGGACGCGGCGTCGCGCAACTGCATCAACGTCGGCATTGCGACCTCTAACGCCCAGCTCAATCGCAGACACACCTTCGCATCCTCGCGGCTTGTTCGCCCGAGCTCTGCTTCGATGCCTTGCCCTCTCATGAAAGAGGGCGCAGGGAAGACCGGGAGCCGGTTGGCTCCCACGGACCGCCATATTTTGGATGGCGCACGTTGACCCACGGCTTGGCGTTTCGCCCGGCGGGCAACGCAAGGTCTCGTAATCCGAATGAGCGAAGCGAGATCCGGGAATCTTGCCGTGCATCCCGAGTGTCGCTTCCGACTTCGCTCGCCGAGCTAGTGCGGACAAGCCGCTCACCCGGTTACGAATTCAGTGCAAAGCGCAGGTGTGCCGCTAGTCCTCGCTCGAGGCGGCGGAGCGGTCGTTCAAATGGGCCTGCGACAGCAGGAAGAACAGCGCGCGTTCGCCTTGATACTTGGCGGACGGGCGCGTGCGCTCGAACCCGTCCGCAAATATCTTGCCGGACTGGTCGCACACTTGCCATCGCCAGCCAAACCGCTTGCGCCTTGTTAGGACCACTTCGAACATGCCGACGGGCCGGGCCCCCTGCTCATTACGGATGGCGCAGGCGTCGATGATCTGCGCATCCGACTGCGACATATAACCCAGCAGGATGGAAAGAGAATAAAAATTGATGATCGGAATTGAGCATCGTCCACCGGTGCGGTGAACTCGCGCTTCGGGAATAAGGCGCTGATGGCGGTGTTGCTTCGCGCCTCGAGACGCTGCTTGGCCGCGCAGGCCCATGGATTCAAAACACAGGAGCGGCAACAGTGAGCGTCTGCTCACCTATCGCAGAGGTAACGGAAGATGGTGCGCTTGTGCGCCATGTGAGAAGCGGAGGATCTTCGAGGCGCGAAGCCCAGCATCCGGACCAGACCACCACCGGCGGGGCATCGCCGCCAGCATCACCGCGCGACGACCTCGACTTCGCCGTCGACGCCGTTCACGACGTTGAAGCCGCGCTCGTAGACCTTGCCCTCGTTCTTGGCGATGGCGCGGTATTCGCCTTCGGAGAGCACGACGCGCGGGAAGGCGCCGATCGATTCCTTGATGACGTCGCCGCCCGGGGTCAGCACCGACCAGGCGGTGTTGGCCAGCGCTTCCCCGCCCCTGTCGCTGACGAGCTTGAGCGTGATCACGGCAGCGCGGTGGGTGATGGTGACGTCGGTGAGCTTGCCGGCCTGGACGCGGATGTCGGAGCGCACCACAGAGTTGGCATCACCATAGTTGGAGACGATGTAGTAGGTGCCCTCCGGTATCAGCACGACGTCGCCGGCGGCGACGTTCGGCACCAGGGAGGCCCGCTCGCCGGATTCGAACTGGCTGCCCTTGTAGATCGCGAACGAGATCTGGTTCTGCGGAATGCGGCTGGTGCCGACGCGGCCCTCGATGCGCAAGCCCCCGGCCGGCAGCACGAAGGATTCACGGTCGGTCTCCGCTTTCAGGCTGACGGTGCGCACCGCACTGACGAGGCCGAAGGCGACGTGCACGACGTAATTGCCCGGCGGCAGCACGATGTTGGGCGTGGCGTTGCGGTCCTCGCGGATCAGCTTGAAGGTGCCGTTCTCGTCGGGACGGTCGGCAAATACGCGCCAGACCAGGCCGCTGGTGATCGGAGGAGCATCCTTGCCGTATTTCGCGGTCAGCGACAGCACGCCCTGGCCGGGCACGGCGGCATTCAGCGGCGCCGCCGGCGGCACGGTCGTGACCGCGGGCGGCGGCATGCTGGGCGAAGCCGGCTGCATCAGGGTCGGCGGCAGGCTCAGCGGCCCGGCGCCTGCCCCCGAGGGCGGTGCCAGATTGATGGCGCCGCCGGGGTCCGGCACCGACGCAGGGGGCACCGGCGGCGGACGATCGGAAAAAAGCTGCGCTTGCGCCGCGTTTTGGCCAAGCGAGACCGGGCCGAAGGACGCAAGGCACGCCGCAAGGGTCAGCGCCGGCAGCAGCCGATCGCTGCGCCGCCATCTGATGATGCCGTCACCCCCGCGTGTCATGCCCCTGCTTTTCACTGAAAACGCGGCAAATTCAAGCCTCAGGAACCCGCTGGAATACGGTCATTTGGAACCCGGTTGACGCCTGCGTGATTAGTCTCGCAGCAACCGTCCATCGCCATACTCCTGCCCTGTGCCCTTCCCAAAGCGGCATAAACCATGCTCTGCCCCGGTTCTGGCGGAGCGCCAGTGCGGTGCTTAGTCTAGTGATACGGGCCTGGCCCCGGCGTAGGGGAGTTTTTCAGTGCTGGACATCTTGAAGGGCCGGGGTGCGAACGGCTCGAATAGCGAGAAAGTCGGCTTGGGCAGCATCCGCCGGCCGGTCATCGGCCTTGCCCTCGGCGGCGGCGCGGCGCGCGGCTTCGCCCATATCGGCATCATCCGGACTCTGCTCGCCAACGGCATCGCGCCTGACGTCGTGGTCGGCACCTCGATCGGCGCGGTGGTCGGTGGCCTCTATGCGGCCGGCCAGCTCGATACGCTGGAAGAATGGGGCCGCAGCCTGCAAGGCATGCGCAACATCCTCGGCTATCTCGACATCCGCCTCAACGGCTCAGGCCTGATCGGCGGCGAGAAGCTGGCGACCCGGCTCGAGGAAGCGTGCGGTCGGACCCTGATCGAGGATCTCCCGATCAAGTTCGCGGCGGTCGCCACCGAGGTCCGCACCGGCCACGAGATCTGGCTGACGCGCGGCCGCGTGGTCGACGCGATGCGCGCCTCCTATGCGCTGCCCGGCATCTTCTCTCCCGTCCTGATCGGCGACCGCTGGCTGGTCGACGGCGCGCTGGTGAATCCGGTTCCGGTCTCGGCGGCACGGGCGCTCGGCGCCGAAATCGTTATCGCGGCAAATCTTTCCAGCGATATCTTCACCTATTCGACGACGGTCTATTCCCACGGCGCGATGCCCGAACCGGTCGTGCCCGTGCCTGAGGAGACAACGTCAAAACGGCGCTTCCCGCGATTCTTCTCGCCTGAGAAAACGGTGAAGCGCGAGTTTTTCGGCGCAAGCAGCAGCCGCCCCGGCCTTTCGTCGGTGATGGTCGACGCCTTCAACATCATGCAGGACCGCATCACCCGCGCCCGCCTCGCCGGCGATCCACCTGATATGCTGATCACGCCGCGGGTCGGCCATTTCGGCTGGTTCGACTTCCACCGTGCCGATGACCTCATCGCCTTGGGCACCCGCGCCGCCGAGCGTGCGTTGGACTCCATTCAGGAAGCGATCCACGTGCTGGCGCCGCCGCCCGAAGGCGCGGCGCCCAAGATCAGCGAGTAAAGCCGCTCAAGCCGTCTTGATGTAGTCGCGCAGGGCTTCTTGCTCGGCCTCGTATTCCTGGACGCGGCGCTTGACGATGTCGCCGATCGAGATCAGGCCCACCACCTTGCCATTGTCGATCACGGGCAGATGGCGGAACTTGCCTGTGGTCATTATCTCCATGAGTTCGGCGACTGTGTCGGTCTCCTTGCAGGTGACCACCTTGCGGGTCATGACCTGAGCGACCGGCTCATCCAGCACGCCGGCGCCGCGTTCGCCGAGCACGCGCACGATGTCGCGCTCGGACAGGATGCCTTCGAGCCGGCTCTGGTTCATCACCAGCACCGCGCCGATCTTCTTCTCACCGAGCAGCTTGATCGCGGCCGACAGCTTGGCGTCGGGCTCGACGCTCACGATCTGGTGGCCCTTGGTATTGAGAATGGAACGTACCGTCATTGTCGCCTCCCTGAATCGGAGCCGTCCGCCCTTTGGCGATCCGGAACTTGTTCGCGAGTCTTCAACTAACAGTTTCAGCTCCGGTTTCACGCTCGGGCGCCTTGCGAAGCATTGCCTTATTACCGTCTGAGCATGATCTCGCCGGAAACCGCTAACGCTTTTCCGGATCATGCTCGATCAGCTTGCAGCTTCGGAACATTCTTCTCGGGAATGATGGATGAATTCGGGCCGCGCCGCAAGCGCCGCTTCAAATACGGTCTGAGACGTCCCGTGA
This sequence comes from Bradyrhizobium sp. 147, assembly GCF_023073935.1. Lineage (NCBI taxonomy): Bacteria > Pseudomonadati > Pseudomonadota > Alphaproteobacteria > Hyphomicrobiales > Nitrobacteraceae > Bradyrhizobium > Bradyrhizobium sp. 147. Next base: position 51,568 of record NZ_JADPKL010000031.1, read on the forward strand.
TGACGCATCCGCAGCATCGCTTCGCATGCGCGGCACCGGATCGAACAGCGCAAACAGCAGCAGTCCCGCGAAGAAACCGCCGATATGGGCCTGCCAGGCCACGCTCGTGGTCTCGGCATCGATGCCAATTGCGCCAACGCCGAAGATGATGTTGACGCCGAACCAAACGCTGAGGAAACCGACCACCCGTCCGTCGCGCAACGCGCGCGACAGCGGCAGCGCCGGAACCTTTGCGGCGGTATCGGCGTCCGAACGGCTGAACGACAGGAAACTGCCGCGGGCGAACGCGAAGCGGATCGCCGCCGCCATCGCCCCCGACACCGAGGCCGACGCGCCGATCATCGGCGCCACCGCATGCTCATGGGTGACGAGATGGGCGAGCGCGCCGGCCGCCGCCGTCACTGCCATGAACACGAAGAACCTGATGGCGCCAAAGCGCCGCGCCAGCGCGCTGCCGAACGGCAGCAGCCACAGCACGTTGAAGCCGAGATGGGTCAAATTGGCGTGCAGCAGCGAATAGGTGACGAAGGTCCAGACCTTCGCACCCGCCCCGCCCGGAATCTGCAGATTGAGCAGCGAGGAATCGTAGCGCTTCGGGATGAAGCCGAAGACGTCGATGGTCCAGTTTTCGATCTCCGGCGGCAGCAGCACCCGCAGATGGATCAGCGCCAGCAGGGCGATATAGCCGGTCAGCGCCGCGGGCAGCGTCAGGATCGGCTCGCGCGAAGCCTCCTCAACGGCGGCCGGCACGTCCGGTTGAGAACCTTGCGGAAAATCTTGCGGGGAATCCAAGGCAGCTTCGCTTTCAGCGCGATCGGAGCGGTGCTTGGAGATAGTCGCCTTTGCCGGCCTTGCGCAAGTGCACAAAAGGAAATGGGAGGGCCCTGGGAAAGCCCTCCCTGTCCGTGCTGTCGGCCTTCCGGTACCTTCCGGGAATAAGGTGTGTCCCCACCCCTCCCGGCGGCCCGCGACCAAACTGTTTGACGCCCTGTGTACAAGCCTCGCCGAGAACCTGGAGAAAGCGGCGAGGCTTGCGACCGCGATCACCTTAGCAGGCAGGCTGGCGGTGGAAAGCGCATAGTTAATTTAACGTTAACAACGCAAAGACTGCCGCCGAGGAGCTGAAAACACCGCCGCGGCATGGACGCTGCAGATCCCCTCCTGCACAACAACGAAAGGGATCGCGGGTGCACTGAAGCGGGACAGGTTTGTCCCGGGAGGTTGCGCCCCGGATAAGCGTCAGTCATGAAACATCCGTCGAGCCGCGAGTTCTTCGCGTATTGGGACAACAAGCGCGGCGCAGCACGGGCCCCCGATCGGGCCGACATCGATCCGGCCGCCGTCCGCGACCTGCTCGGCGACATCTTCGTGCTGTCCTGCGAGCAGAAGCTCGGCTTCCCGTTCCGCGTCGCCGGCACGCGCGTCTGTGCGCTCGCCGGGGGCGATCTCAAGGACCGGAGCTTTGCGGCGCTGTTCACGCAAGCCAGCCGCGGCGAGATCGAGGAGATCACCACGATCGTCGCCGACGAGACGTTGGGTGCGATTGCCGGTGTCACGGCTCAACGCGAAAACGGCAGCAAGGCGCATCTCGAGCTGCTGCTGCTGCCCTTCAATGCCCGCCCGCATACGCCTGTCAGCGTGATCGGCGTGCTCGCACCGTTCGACGATGAATGCGGCGTGCTCGGTGCCTTCACCCTCACCTCCTGGCGCTATCTGCATCAGCCGGAGAAACTGCTGCCGCGCGCGATCCGCAAATTGCAGATCGCTCGCGGGCTGATGGTGTATGAGGGGCTGCGGTAGACTTCGAAAGCTCCTGCGCAGGTGCCGATCGCGCGATGGATCGTCGCGCGCGGCATGACCGTTTTTGCCGGATTTGCGTCATTCCCGAAGTCGTCCCGACCGGATAGTTTCCGCGCCGCGTGAGATGACGAGCGGGTGACATCATCATGAGCTGGCGCATTCTGGCATGGACCCTCCTTGGCAGCGTGGCATTGCTCGTGGCGATCGGCGGAACGTGGCTGCTCCTGCTGCCAGGCGCGCCGGCATCGGGAACCGCGCCTGCGATCTCCAAAGACGAAGCCGAGGCGACGCTGGCCGCGCTGAAACCGCCGAAGCGACAGCGCCCCCTGATCGCCATCGTCGGCATCAACGACATGAGCGAGACCACCGACTATCTGATGCCCTACGGCATCCTCGCGCGGGCGGACATCGCCGACGTCCTCACCCTGGCGACGCAGCCGAGACCGGTCACGCTCTATCCCGCACTCAGGGTGCAGCCCCATGCGACCATCGCCGAGTTCGACGCCGCGAATCCCGACGGCGCCGATTACGTCATCGTGCCCGCGATGAGCCGCGACGACGACACAGTCGTCCTGCAGTGGATCAGGAGCCAGGCCGGCAAGGGCGCGATCGTGATCGGCGTCTGCGTCGGCGCCACGGTCGTTGCCAACACCGGGCTGCTCGACGGCAAGAGAGCCACGACGCATTGGTATTCGGTGCGCGATCTGCAGAAGCATTCGACGATCCGCTATACGGCGGACCGCAGGCTGGTCGTCGACCGGGGCGTCGCAACGACCACCGGCATCACCGCATCCATGCCGATGGCCCTCACCTTGATCGAGGCCATTGCCGGTCGCGCCAAGGCCGAGGCGGTCGCCCGCGACATCGGCCTTGCGGCCTGGGATGCGCGCCACCGCAGCGACGCGTTCAGCTTCACGCGCCCGTTCGCACTGACGGCGATCGCGAACACGCTCGCCTTCTGGAAGCGCGAGCAGCTCGGTATCGCACTGACGCCAGGTGTCGACGAGGTCTCGCTCGCACTGGTCGCCGATGCATGGTCGCGGACCTATCGCTCACGCGCCCTCACCTTCGCCGCCACGGCAGAGGCGCGCACGAGCCGCGGAGGCCTTGGCATCCTGCCGGACCGGATCGCGGACGATTGGCCTGCGCAGCAGACGCTGCCGGCAGCCGGCACCTCGCCGCCGGCACAGGCGCTGGATGAAACGCTGCGTGCGATCGATGCACGCTACGGATCGCGCACCGCCGACTTCGTGGCGATGCAGCTGGAATATCCGAAGCTGGATTGATCCCAGCGCGATCTCGCTGCAACGTGACGTCCTCCCCGCTCGCGGCTCACGCGGGCGTGAACCCACCCGCTCGAACCGGTTTCAACCAGCCTCCGTCGAAGAACCGTGCGGGCCGTTCTGGTCTCGCCGAACCGAGGCTGGAGAATTTCCATGAAACTCACATTGCCGAAAGTTGCTTTGATTGCCTTCGTTGCGGCGACCGCGTTCACCGCGACCAGCGCCAACGCCGCGCAGTACCGCACATACGGCTGCGAGTTCGCCTTGTTCGAGGGCTGTGGCAGCCTGATCGAGATGCCGAACCAGGGCGGACGACGCGTCGTCACCCATCGCGACACCTCGCCGACTTACATGAAGCAGAGCGATCCTCGCTATAGCTCCGCGATGCGTGATGCCGGTGGCGGTGGCGGCGCCGGTGGTGGTGCCGGCT
>NZ_JADPKL010000092.1:0-54945 GCF_023073935.1 Bradyrhizobium sp. 147
TCCATGACTCGATGGAAGCCACTGTGGACCCTTATCCCGGGGTCCCGATTGGATGCCGATCACCCCGAAAACGGGGTCCTTATTCCATGCCGAAACACAGTCAATTTGGCATATTGCTTGTAGGCCTTGGTATCGAGCGCCGCTTCCGCTTCTTTCAGCTGCTTCTTGAGGTCCGCCTCAGCGGCATTGAGCTCAAGCCACCTGTTTAGGATTTTGGCCTCATCAGCCGCATCCTTATCGCCTTTGATCTCTTTGAGACGTGCGCCTACGCTGCCTTTGTTCACTTTATCGAAGTCGGAGAGTACCCCCTCTTCGGCAGACTGATCTTCTTCAAATTCGACAATGGTGGCGGTCACCTCTTCAAGATTTTGGTTGAGCTCGTCGATATTAATCTGATCCTGCGGGAAATACCGCGCCACCACCAGGGGCCTGGGAACCAGATCGCATGTCCAGCCCTTATCCTTCACCTTGCCCTTCTTGTCCGTTTCTATGATGCGGTAGGTTTCAGCTTTCCAGCCGTCATCGGCGACCAGATAGCAATCGTCCTGCATTGTACTGGCCCAATAGTCCATCAGATGCTGATAGACATCGTATTTGCCCATGAGCGGCTTACCAGTTCTTCACATTCAATCCAAAGTCGTCTTTAGGCGACCTCGGGCAGCTTTCCTGGCGCTATTTGCAGTGTGTGGTGGCTTGCTATGAAGTCACTGCAAAATCGCTGTGACCTGAATAGGGGGCGCCACATCCGCATTACACTGGAGTAGATTCTAGCGTGCCCCAGACCGACGAATCTGTATTTCCACACCAGTCATCCGCAGCCGCCATTCTGTCAGCTGCCTGCTAACGCCGTAATGCGATGCGATCTGATCAATAGACTGGTGGCCGCTTCGCATGTGCATCAGACCCTCTCGAGGAAGCAAGAGGGCCGCAGCATGCCAGTCGGCTTCCTGTTCCTGATCATCGGAATAATCGCTTAGAAGCAAGAGACCAGTTTCTGAAACTTGGACGCTCGAAGGCACATGTCGCAGCTCGATATGAGCTAGCTCGTGCATGAGGTTGCTTCTTTGACGAGTTAAAGCGTGTGCCGGATTAATGACAATGCCGAAGCTTTGCGCTTCTTGAATTGTCATCGCCGACCAACTCTCGTGATCGACAGCGACAAGTTGCCGAATTACCGATGCGGGCAAGCCAAGCTTGTTAAAATCGAGAATTCTAACCTGTAAATGTGCAGCATACGCCCACGGATCTAAGGGCTCTAGCAACGTGATTCCTAGAGCCTGGCGAGCAGCGGCAGAACTTTTTTCAGCCTGACTTTTGAAGCCCCGGCGCACGCATCACCGCCCCACAAGTTCGTCGCGAGCGCGCATTGCGCGCTGCGCCGCAAGGATGAGCTCACCTAGCGCTTTAGCCGTTTCCTGCTTCACGGTTTTCTTTTTTCTGAAATGGACTACAGCGCTCGGAGCATCGTGGGGTTCTCCGATCTCCATTCCGAGAAACTCCCGCGGATCGCGATCAATCCACTTACAAAGTTTCGCGAATGTTTCCAGATCAGGCATATGCCTGTTCTCGACGCGTGACAGAGTTGCGGGGCTGACGCCTGCATCTAACGCAGCCGCGCGAATGCCGCGGTCGCCTCGCTTTGCAGCAACGAGGCGACTGAATTCGTCTATCGATAAGGGCATGCAATCTCCATAAGACGACGCTCAACCCGGCCCTTGACGGACCGAGGAACCTTCGTTAGAGTGTTTCATTAGTAAGACAGATCGTCTCAATGCTGATACGTCTTACCACAGGAACCTACGGAATCAACAGGCCAATTTGGCCTCGACTAAAGGAATTTGGCAATGATTTTCGAAAATGAAGGCACAGACGGCTCGAATCAGCTTGGCGAGGCGATCCAAGAGCTGAAAAAGGCCGAGGATCACCTCGCTCACGCCCGGGCCGAGGAAGCCGAGGCGAAGCATGAAGTCCAGGAGGCCATCGAGAAGGTTGAGGCCGCGGAGAAGGGGCTGGTCGAGGTTCACGTGGTTCACGTGAATGAGGTTGAGAAAGCCTCGTTTAAAGAGAAAAAGACAGCAACCCTCCAGCATGTCTGGGATGAGGCGTACCTCAAGCTTGGCATTGCGCGTCAGCCGAAAGATGTTTTCCAGACCGGCGGTGAGCACCCCAAGTCCCTCATGAGCCACCTTGGCGTCTCGCTGGAACAGGCGAAGGACCAGAAGGTCATCGAAAATTACCATTTCGGCATCGCTTCCGAAACCGGCGGTGCGTAATGGTTGCCGCCACGTCGCCGACCATCGATGTCCAGGCCGGCGTCACTGCCCTTGAAGAGGACATCCCCCGTGTGCTGCGACTGCTCAATGCTGAGAGTATTGAGCAGCTCGGCTGGTCCAGACCAAACCGGTTGACGCTTCTGATTCCCATGACGGGCATCATGAATGCCATCCGCGATGACTACCTTCTACGCCTCGGCTTTCAAGCGTACCGCCGCTGGCCCCCAAGCGCACAATTTGTAAATCCTACGACGCTTGCCTACCAGAACCCCACTGATCAGCAGTTCGTTCCGCGCCTGACGAGTTCTGAATGTCATACGCACACAGCTTATTCAAAGCCGGGTGGCGGCACCATTCAACTGATCTGCTGTTCTGCGGTACTCGAGTTTTACGAAGTGCTGCATGACGTCCACCCTGAACATGTCTGGCGCGAGACGGACACGTTCTTCAAAACGATCACGGCGATTCGTAGAGCGTTCGGCTCGGCATATAGTGGGAGATTTTAGATGGAAGCGGAAGACGATATTCTTCGCCCAGTTCCTGCGCGCCCATACAAGCCTGTGGAAGCACAACTGCGCGTGCCGGCTGACGCGACTAAGGCGACGCTCGACCTCTTGCAACGGGCTGGCAAGCGCGAGAGCGGGCTCTTTTGGTATGGGACTCGCGATCTGAACGGAAACGGACACGTGCACTACGTTGCTGCTCCGAAGCAGCAGATGACGTGGGGAAATTATCACGTTTCGCCGCAAGCTCTCGCCGAGATTGTCCATCGCCTGCCGGACGGCTGGAAACCTTTGGCTCAAATTCATAGCCATCCTGGGTCGCGCGTCGAGCACTCAAACTATGATGACCGGATGATGAGCAGTCGCAAATCGCTCTCGCTCGTGTTTCCTTTTTACGGCAAAGCAACTGCACCATTTCCCAGTGGCGTCGGCATCCACGAGTGGCAAATCGATTATTGGCATTTGCTCGACGATACCTCAGCTGCCCGACGGGTTATCGTGACAGGCGGTAGTGTCACGGTCGAGGACCTTCGATGACGCCCGCCTCAACCACGGTCAACCGCCATCTTTTGAAAGTCGATGGACTGGCCGAAGAACCAGTTCACAGTGCGCAATGCGTTCGTATTGTCGTTGATGAACGCTGGGCGGCGTCTCGCTCTGGCCAATTACTTGCTTCCTGCCTCCTCAATCTGCTATCGCGACAAACCGAGCTTGTCGGGACTATCCAGATCATTGCGCCTCAAATAAAAAGCCTTATCGCCTTGCCGAACGGAGAGGCAGCGGGAGATTTTCCGGCGTGTCTGGAGTGTATTGCATCATGGGCCATCAAACGTCCTGCCACTATTGTCATACTGGACGCGACAACCACGACGATGCCCGAAGCCGACGCAACGGTTATGATTGGATCGAATGTTTCAGCGCGCTCGGGGATTGCACTCTTTGCTGTGGGGGATGGTTGGAAAGCCTGGGTTGGTTCGCCTGATAAAGCCCCTCTCAACCTCATTCCTGACAAAGCCAACCCCTTGGGTCCTTTCCTTGCTGCAGCATTGGCCGCGGGAGAGATCTTCAAACGTTTCCGCGGATTGTTGCGCGGTCGCTTCCTTGATTGCGATGGTTATTCTCTATGGTCAGGCAAGGTGTCTAGCGACTGGGATGAGCTGGAAGATGGTCCGGAGCTAATGGGTGCTCGGCTTCGACCTATACACGTTGTCGGCGCGGGAGCCGTAGGCAACGGTCTCGCATATGTACTCGCAAACGCCCAGCTTGCCGAAGCATTTTCGCTCTTCATCGACGATGATACCTATGATGACACCAGCCTGAATCGCTGTTTCTTAGCAGGATGGCAGGACGTCGAACATTCGAAGGTGGAGGCGGTCGTAGCCACTTTGATCAAATCCGGCGTGGGCGCCTATGCCTTCCCTGGGACTATCAAGCAATACTTGAACGCCGACCGATCCACACTTCCGTCTGATGTCGCTCGACAAGCTGATGACTTAGCTTTTGAGATCGTTGTATCCTGCGTTGACCGCGGAACATCGCGACAGGACCTTCAAGGCCTTGCTCCGACACTGCTGTTTGGAGGGAGCACACTCGGTCTTGGCGCACGCGCCAACTTCTATCCAAACCGTTCGGGCGCAGCTTGTCTTTCTTGCTTCAATCCAGCCGAGCGCGAGGGCGAAAGACTGCGAGACCTCGAAAAGAAATTGCGAGGTATGGACAAAACGGACCGGCTAGCTTTTCTATGTAGTGAAGGAATTGACCCCGCAATTGTCGAGGAATACTTGAGCGCGCCGCGATGCGGGACAGTGGGTGAAGCGGCGCTGCGCCAACTGGCATCACGAACGGTGGCTGAATTCTCGGTCGGATTTGTGTCTTTGGGCGCAGCCCTTTTGCTGGCTGCGAAGCTATTCCAACAATTGTTGTTTGCAAGTCCAGCAAAACGGGGGGACGTAACCTCATTGAACTTCAAGAATGGGGGCTACTCGGATTCTTTCCTGGCGCCTGACGACAATTGCGAATGGGGCTGTCAAAGAAGGCGACGTGGCTAGGTTGGTGTAAATAAGCGCCGAACTTTAACCCCCATCGGCTTCCAACATTGACCCACACGGGATGAGCATTCCGGTGATGATTCAAGGAATTTGGCGGTGTTGGGCGGGGTCAACCTTCGGCGCCGCTCGGGGGTCAAACCGTACGCCGATTAACATTCTGGCTGGGGAACCTGGATTTGAACCAAGACAAACAGCATCAAAACCTGTTACTCGTCCCCATAATCAAGACATTGCAAAAAACTCGGTCGCGTTCTCGCAAAGGATCCTGACCGCCAATCGTTCGGCGTTGCGGGATCGAAAGTAACCGCTCGCAATTTTCTCGTCCAGAACTTCGCCAACCAATTGGCGCGCGCTTTGAATCGCCGCGAACGTCTCCTCAACGTGGAGGCAATCTCCTCCGAGCATCAATCGCGATTCATCCGGCAAGACTTCAATGGCCTCGTGCAGCGCGAGCTTGAAATGAGATGGGCTCAACAGAAAAGACCAACACAAATCTAACCAAACATTTCGGTACACAAACGCCATTCCCAATAAATCCCGGCTCCAGGGATAGGCCAAATGCATCAGCAGAAAGCGGGTCCGAGGATGACGCTCAATCAAGGGCGCAATCCGCAAGGGATGTGAACCGCTTATGATCGCGGTCCCGAGGTGAGTTTGAACGGGTAGATCCGCCTCGGCCGCGAGTTGACAGAACAAGTCGACAACAAAGTCGCTGAAAGCCTTGCGCGCTCCAGGGGACGGCGACATTTGCCCCCACGCCTGCCGAGCCAGCTCTTCGTTCGGTTCATCAAAGCTTAGATCCCGGTCATAGGCGAGCGCGTTCTTGAGCGCAATTTGATTGCGCCCGGCGCATCCGGCTACGAGTTCGCGGATCGCGGCGCAATAATCGTCGAAGGTTTTCACCTCCATGCCGAGACGTCCAAGCAACGTATGTCCGGAATTTCCATTGTGATCGCGAGATTCAGCATGCCAGCCTAAGGCAAATGCGTTAATGCGCAGGACGGCGTCGTATCTTTCGCCAAGGACCGGGCGCGGGTCGAGCAATGGGTCGAGAAAAGGGTCCGTTACGATCCTCTTGATGGCGGCGCGCCCAATGACTTCGGTTGGCCATTTCGGATCCTTGTGGCGTAAGCGTACTGAAGCGTCTACCGCCTCCCAGTTTTCACGTGTAATTCCGTTGTCACCAACGCCATAAAGGTCAGCAATTCCACCCACGAGGTTACGGACGAATGCGTTTGAGCCGCTCTTCTCCAAGAATGGCGCAAGGGCCTCCCAAGTGGTCGGCTCAGTTGCAGCAGATATCATACTGCTAGTCGCCTTAGGTTCGGATGGCAGGACATAGTTTGTCCAAGCCGCATAGCTCTGTTGAAACAGTTTCAGCAGGTTTACGTCGCGGCTGAGGGCGACCTCGGGCATGTGATGTTCATGCACGTCGACGACTTCGCACGCATTAACAAATTGGTTAATTCCATCAGACATTGTCCGTCCCGCACAGTCGTTGTATGGAAGTCGATGAAGCCGCTTCTCCGCGCACGCGATGAGAGCCGGGGCGATGCTCCTATGGCGCCAGATACGACAAAAGACTGGGGTCGCCGCGCAACTGCTGCGAAGGCCCCGACAGCGCGACGCGGCCGCGATCGAGCACATACGCATGATCCGCTATGCGCATTGCGAGATCGAGGTGTTGCTCGACGATGATGACGGCGATGTCCCTGGCAAGCTCGCTCAAGCGCTCGGTGATCTCCTCGATAACGCCGATCCAGACGCCCTCGGTCGGCTCATCCAGCAACAGCAGCTTTGGCTTTCCCAGCATCGCGCGCGCGATCGCCAGCATCTTGCGCTCGCCGCCGGACAGCGTTCCGGCCGGCTGATCCAGGCGCTGGCCGAGTTTCGGAAACATTCCCATTACCCGATCTACGGCCGATGTCTCGCGGTGGAAAACCGATCCGACCGCGAGATTGTCGCGCACCGAGAGGCGCGCAAACACCGAATGCTCCTGCGGCACGTAGCCAATGCCGGCGCGCACCCGCTCGTCGGTCCGGCAACGCTTGATGTCGCGGCCATCGAATTGCACCTCGCCCTTCCAGATCGGCAGCTCGCCGACGATGGCCTTCATGAGCGTGCTTTTTCCGGCGCCGTTGCGACCGAGGATAGCCACACCACCGCGCAAGGGAATGGCGATATTGACGCCGAACAGAACCTGGCTGCGTCTATAGCCAGCGTCGAGATACTTGATATCGAGGAATTCAGGCACGGCGCAGATAAATCTCCTGGACGTTTTTGTTGGCCTGGATTTGCGCAACCGTACCTGACGCCAGGACCTTGCCCTGATCGAGCACCGTCAGGCGGTCGCAAATGTCGCGGATGAAATCCAGGTCGTGTTCGACGATAATAAGCGAGCAATGCTGTTTAATCGGCTGCAGCAATTCGCCGGTGACGCGACGCTCCTCGAGACTCATGCCGCCGGTCGGCTCGTCCAAGAGCAGAAGGCGCGGATGGCCTGCGAGCGCCATCGCGATCTCCAGCCATTGCTGCTGGCCGTGCGATAACGCAGCCGCAGCATCAAAGGCTCGATCGGCAAGGCGGAATTGGTCAAGCATCATCATGACCTTATCGTGCAGTCGTCCTCGAGTACGCGAGAACACCAGATCGAGCAGCGAGGATTGGGCCTGCAGCGCGAGCAGGATGTTGTCGTACAGCGTCAGCGCCGGCAGTACGGAGGTGATCTGGAATTTCAGACTCATACCCGCCCTTGCACGCTCTGTCGGTGTGAACGCGGTGATGTCGGTGTTGGCGAAACTCACCTTTCCTTGTGTAGGTACTTCCGCCCCGGCCAGGCACTTCATCAAGGTGCTTTTGCCGGAGCCGTTCGGGCCGATGAGGCCATGAAACTCGTTTTCGTCAACTGTGAGCGCGGCACCGTCCAGCGCGGTGAGCTTGCCGAAAACCTTGGATATTCCGGCGGCTTCAAGAAGCGGCATTACGTATCTCTTTCGGGCTCGGGCCGAAGGTACCGACACGCTCCCGCTCACCGAGCACCAGGCTGATCAGGCCGAGCGGCCGGAACAGGATGACGAGCAGTAGCAAGACGCCGAGAATGATCGGCCAGATGTCGCGATAGTTGTCGGAGAGCCAAAAACTGAGGCCCTCGACGATTGCGGTGCCGATCACGGCACCAATCAATGTCCCAGAGCCGCCGAACAGGACGTAGAGCACGACCTGGGTCGACATCACGACCCCCAGCATGGTGGTCCAGACGAAGCCCTCATGGAACGCATAAAGGCTTCCGGCAATGCCTGCGATCGCGCCACCTATTGCGAAAATGATTGCCTTCAGGTGTTGAACTTTGTAGCCGAAGAATGCGATGCGCTGTTCGTTCTCCCGCAATCCCGCCAGCGCAAGCCCGAACTGCGAGCGCAACAGAAAGCGCGACGATAGGTAAACCAGTATCAGAATGACCAGCGCCAAGTAATAGAAAGCCGGTCCCTCGCGCAGTGCATACGATCCGATGCTCATCGATTGGATCGAAGGGATTCCGTTCTGACCACCAAGGTAATAAGAACCGCGCGCCAGCCGGTCGGCCGCGTAAGCTCCGGTCATGGTGCCGAGCGAGACGAAGACGATGCTGGAGGCGTGGCGGCCGAGCAGCAGGAAACCGGCCAGCAGCAACGCAGCAACGAAGCCGATCAGAGTACCGAGCGGAATTACGGCAAAGATCGACGCCACGTTGAAATCCCGTGAAAGCAGTGCCACGCCATAGCCAGCCATGCCGAAGAACAACGATTGCCCTAAGCTCAAGATCCCGGCATAGCCCCACACCAAGTCGAACGACAATGCGAAGAGGCACAGAATAAGCACCCGCGTCGCATACACCGTGATGTAGTCCTGCAGCAGCAACGGCGCGACCGCTGCGATGATCAGCACCGCCACTTCAATAACTGGAAGCACCTCTTGGCGGCCGGCGTTTGCAGACGCACTGATAGTGAGGGTCTGCGACGCTTCGATCACGCAGGACGCTGCACGGGTTCCGGTGCTGGTCGACGATACCTGAGACATTCAGCACTCCTTCGGGTCGACCAGGCCGGCGCTACGGGCTACGATCTCGTATTGGCCGCCCTTCGCCACACCGATGTACATGTTCATCTTGCAGTGGCGCTTGCCGGGCACCATCTCCGCCGGCCCGCCCGGACCTTCCTCGATCTTGGCGTGATCCAGGGCAGCAGCTACCGCGACCCGGTCAATCGTGCCAGCTTCCTTTACCGCAGCTTCCCACAGCTTCAGTCCTCGATAAGTGCCAGTGGCGGCGCTGCCTGCCGAGAAACGGAACTTGGCAGGAAACTGTTCGTCGTACGCCGCCTGAATCTTGGCGCTCACCGGATCCTCGGATGTCAAAGCCTTGTAGTAGTCAAGGCTGCTTGCGAGACCTTCAATCTCATTGGCCTGGTTCATTACAAGTGTGTTCTCGTCATAGTAGACGCAGCCGAGCCGCCCGCCGTTCTTGGAGAAGCCCGCTCCATAGAGCTGCTTGAAGAAAGGGCTGACGCCGGGAGGGACGATGGTGTTGAACACCACGTCCACCTTGTTGGAGATGATGCGGCTCACCGTGGAGGAAAAATCGATCTGGTCGAGCGGATAGTACTCCTCGAAGATCACCTCGCCGCCATTGCTCTCGATCACCTTGCGCGCATAGGCGTTGATCGTTTGCGGCCAGATATAGTTGGAGCTCGGCATCGCGAAACGTTTGCCGCCATTCTTGATCAACCAGGGAATGAACTGGTCGCAATTCTGAGCCGGTACCGGCCCGGTGCAGAACAGATTGGGCATGCACTCTTTGCCCTCGTAGCCCTCCGGATAGATGTAGAGCGTCTTGCCACGAGAGATGATGACGTCCTTTATGGCATTGCGCATCGAGCTTGAAATGCCTCCGAGCACCAGGTCGACCTTGTCTCGCTGGATCAACTTGCGGACGTTGCCGACTGCGACCGACTCGTTGGAGGCCGTGTCCTCGATAAGGAGCTCGATCGGACGCCCCAGTAGACCGCCTTTGTCATTGATCTCCTTGACGATCATGCGAGCGACATTAGCGTCGGTATTGCCGGCAAAGCCGAGTGAACCCGTAAGATCAGTGGCGATACCGACTCTGATCGGGCCTTCCGCGGCGTTGGCCCAGGCCGGGCGGATCACCCAGCTGCCCGGGCTGATTGCAATAGCGGCAGAGGCGAAGGCGAAATTGCGAAGAAAACGGCGGCGGCTGAGTTGTTGGCTGGCGTTGATCATCAGTTAAACCCCTCTTCCCGAGACCAGGCCTTGCGGCCGGACCTTAATGAAAATGATGGCGAGCACGAAAACCAGAACGTCGGCGATCACCGGCGACATCAGCCAGGGCAGCGCGGCACTGAACGTGCCGATTGCGCTGGCGCCGGCGACAGGGCCGGCAAAGGACCCGACCCCGCCTACCATCACGGCGACGAACCCTTGAATAAGGAAGCGGATGCCTAGATCGGCGAACAGCGAAAAGACCGGTACGATCAGCGCGCCGGCCAGACCCGCGAGTGCCGCACCAAACGCAAAGGTCACGCTGTAAATCATGCCGGTGGAGATGCCTGAGGCCCGCGCCAGCGACGGGTTCTCCAGCGAGGCGCGGACCCGCAGGCCTAAGGAGGTGTAGGCGATCAGCGCATAGCTGGCGGCCATCACGAGCACGGTCATGACAACGATCACGCAGCGCCAAATGGCGAAATGCAGCGTGCCGATGGTGATGGACCCACCGACCGGCTCCGGCACCGAGAGATATAGGCCGCCAGTCAGGCCGCGCACGATCTCGCGAATAATTAACCCGAGCGCGTAGGTGCCGAGCATGGCGACGATCGGCGCCGCGTAGAACCGTCGCACCACGAGTCTTTCCAATGCGAGCCCGAGCGCGCCGACCGCAATAGGCGCGGCGAGCATGCCTAGCGCGACCGGCAAACCGATGCTGTGCACGAGATAGGTGATGTAGGCACCGAGCAGGACGAACTCGCCCTGTGCGAAGTTGAAGATGCCCATCATGCTGGCAATGATTCCGAGACCGAGCACGACCAGCACCACGATGGCGCCGAAGCTCAAGACTTCGAACGCGGCGATAAATAGCGTATCCATGTCGCTACGTCACATTCCTCGGACTTGCGAGCGCATCCTCCGGTCCAGATTGATCGACGGCGTGAGCTGCGGTTGGCATGCAAAGGGCTGGCGACACGAGGCGCTCCTGAAAGGTTTCATCCCGGCACCTGGAGGTGCGGTCGATGGTGCGTTTCTTAAGATGGCTCGCCGATCGACGTTTTATTCACGATATGCAGGGCGAGTTCGCCTAGCAGGAGCGCAACGCAATGTGAGTAATATGGGGTAATGCGGCATTGGTAAGCGGCATTGTGCTTGCAGTAGCGGAGCTCTCGACGAGCAAGCAACTGTCGCCATATCACCTAGTGTGCGTGCTGCAAGATGGCTCAGTCATTGAGGTGGTCGACAACGTGCCGATGCTGGAGCAATTATTGCGCGGGGTGCCTGGCGCGACGCCTGGTCGCCGCAAGGTCGCCGAGCCTGAACTGCTTCATTGTTTGGTGCCCGCGAGCTCAAGCGCAAGCATGTGACCTTCGGGTTGCAGGCGCGCCCGTCCTTGCCCCAAAATGATTGAAAGACAGCGGAAAATGGCCTCCCAGGCTCAGCCTACGACAAGAACGTTGCAAGGACGTTTCTGAAGACAACACGTTTGTGCTGGCCTCGCCGAACCGCCTACAACAGTCTCGGTGTGGGCACGACGCAGCTCTACGACAAAACCGTGAGCTACAATCATAAGCGCCACAGGGAGTTGGAGCTCAGCAACCGCGAGTTTGCTTTTCGCATGAGGCAACGCTTCCCGAAGTCACTGACGAAGGAGTTCCTGCTCGTAGATCTCGTCAACAACATCGATCAGCTTGCCGAGGCCTAGGATGAAGTGCTCAAGCGCCGGGGCGGAGCGAGCCGCCGAGTCCGACCAGAAGCGTTTGCGTCGTGCGGTGAGCGCATACGGAAGTGAACGCGCCAAGAAGTTCTTTGAAGGTGCGCTGAGGGGCAACGAACTACATGCGGCGTGATTTCCTCCACAAACATCCGCAGTTGGCGGATCTGATTCGGATTGTGGCGGACGGAGGGCATTGCTCCGGCCCTGGTTGAAAAGGACTACTGGATCATGCGCTGCCTTTATGGCTTGACGAACTTGGCTTCACATTTCAGCTCAAAGGCGGGACTCGCTTTCCAAGGGTCACAAGATCATCGCCCCTCTTTCGGAAGACAGCGACGTCCTGATCGGACTCCCTGGCCAGGATGTGAACGTCGCCAAGAACCAGACGCCTGGGCAACCGTCACCGCTTTCGTAGCCGCGTCCACGCTCTTGCTCAACCGCTGCGGCGGCTGAAGCGTTTTTGTTTGGTGTTGTTAGAGATCGTGGCCCACTGCGGAATAACAAAGCGCGAGATGATATGCAGCCCAGACGAGCTTTGGATATCCCAAAGAGTTGCGTCTGTTCTAACGCCGAGAGTGCCACCTCGCTCAGAGATGAGTTCTGTATGACGGGGCGTCTGAAGGCGTCGTTCAGAGCGATCTCTGCTTGCCACTGATGTCTGGATCATGTCTTTCGCGACCCCAGCGAATACATGCCGCCAAGCACCTGAACTTCACCGTCAAGCTCTAGAAGCCGCAGCCTTTTGCCCCTGATGAGCCGACAGCAGGATGCTGTTCACGGCGCGGTATGCGAAGACGATGGCCGGACCGATCGTGATGCCTGCTCCCGGATAGATCCCACGCATTGGCGAGGTCATGTCATTGCCGCAAGCATAGAGACCCATGATCGGCCTGCCATTTTCGTCCAGGACCTTGCCGTCAGTATCAGTTGCCAATCCAGTCGCTGTTCCGAGCGTTGCCGGCACGATCGGCAGCGCGACAAATGGGGCGTTTCTGATTGCTCCAAGATTTGGATTTTTCATTCCCACGGCAGGATCGCCCTGCGTGCGGTTGAAAACCGATTCGCCACGTTTGAAAAGCGGATCGCGCCCCTCGGCGGCGTGGGCGTTATGTTCCTCGATCGTCTTTTGAAGCTCAGCAGGGTCTAGCCCCAACCGGTTCGCAAGCTCTTCAATCGTTTTCCCCACCTTGATGTATCCGAGGCGTGCATATTTGTCGATGCTCAAGGTCCAGGGCCAGGGGAGCAAATGTCCCATGCCTCTTAAGCGGACGAAGTCGTGATCGCAGATGAAGTAGAATCGCTTGTCTGCCGGATATCCACCTTTGAAAATTGCCAGGCAGATGTCGTGGTACGAATTGGATTCATTGACGAAGCGCTTGCCATTTGGCCCCACAGCAATGACCCCGGGGCGGCCACGGTCGAGCCAGCCGTACGGGACAATTTGCGTGCAGCTGCCGCTCTTCAGGATCGACACGGGCGTCCAGAAGCCGGCAGAGGCCACATCATTGTCAATTGCAGCTCCGCGCCTGGTCGCAAGCCTAATGCCATCTCCCGTGGCATCGGGATGGGCCAGCGTGTCGTCATGCTGGTGAGGGCCGCTTAGCTCGGCTCTCAACTGCGCGTTATGAGCAAAACCGCCCGTTGCCAGGATCACCGCATGCGAGGCGCACACGCGAACCTCAGAATCGATCAGCTTGACGACTGCCCCCGTGACGCGCCCCTCTTCCAAGATGAGGTCTATAACAGGCGACGCCGGCCAAATCTCTACGTCGTATTTGCGCAGGCTCGCGAGCAACCGCGCGATCAAGGCATTGCCTCCGCTGAGCTCGGTGCCACGCCTGTAACTTAGGCGGTCCCTTACGTAGCGGCTGAGGCGACGCAAGACATGCTTGAGCGAAGCAAACGATTGGAACGGGTTCAGAAAGCTTCTCACCTCGCCGGACGAGATCATCATCCCGCCGAGCACAACACGAATAGGGTCGCCTATCAGATCAAAATCGCTGCCTAGAAGCCGTCCATCATAGGGTGCAGGGCTGAGCGCCCGGCCCTTGTCAACCCCGCCGACCTGGCTCGAGTGATAATCGGGCGCAGACGCCAGCGTGAACTTGACCTCTGTCCCGTTCTCAAGTGCTGTGAGCGCAGTTGGACCGTCCTCAAGATAGGCCTCAACAAAGCCTGCCCGATAATGGATACCAAGTTCATGCTGCAGGTAGGTCCTTGCTTTCACAAGCGAGTCATCGATTTTAGCAGACCGTGCGTGGGGCGAACAAGGAACCCAGATCATGCCGTTCGACAGCGCCGTGGTGCCGCCGATTCGCGGAGATTTTTCACATACCGTAACTCGCAATCCGGCCTTTGCCGCATAGAGCGCCGCTGATAGTCCGGCCGCACCGCTACCGACCACGAGTACATCGGTCTCCCAATCATGATCCAGCCTGTTCCCTCGGGGGAATGTGATTGTCTTATCGTTGCCTGATCGGCCGATCGGCTTATCCATTCCAGCCTCGCTGCAAGATTTCCGATGAACGTCAGTGATGTCGCGGGAGCGGGACAGCTTTGAATTCCCCTGCCGCGGCCTTCACCGCCCGTTCGATGGGAATTCTTTCGATGGAGGAGGCGCCAACGAAGCCGATACACTGAGTAGACCGGTAGACCTCGATCGTGTCCTGCGGCTCGGCGATCGCCCCGCCATGACAAAGCAGGATGACATCGGAGCGAACGGTTCGTGCCGCCGTGTTGATGTCGTTAATGCGCCTGATCGCCTCTTGAATTGACTGCCCATCCTCATGGCCCATGAGCCCGCCACGGGTTGCCCCGACATGGGGGACGATGCAGTCGGCACCTGCACTCGTCATGGCTTTGGCGTCTTCGGCGCGTGCGACATAGGCCAGCGAGAAGATGTTCTTCTTGCGGGCAGTCGCAATCATCTCGACCTCTCGGTCGAAGCCGAGCCCAACGCGGCCTCGGCGCTCACGCCATTTTTCACCCATGGTGGAGATGGTCGGATAGTTGATGACGCCGGAGAAGCCGGCCGCCCAGAACTTGTCGAGAAGCGCGTCAAGGTCGAGCCGGAGAGGATCCCACGCCTCGACGCCGCCCACGACAGGCACGGAAGAGACGACATTGCGGATTTCGGCCGCAAGCTCGAGCGTGCGCGCGTTGGAATCGCCGATTCGGCTCGTGGGAAGCCCCATAAGGCGCGACAGCCCGGTGCTGTAGACCACCAGCATGTCGGCCCCTCCGAGGACGGCACATTTCGCGACCAGGCCGCAGCTGCTTCCGGCCGCAAGGACCGCTTTTCGTTCTTCGATCTGGCTTGCGATCCTGGACAGGATTTCATTGCGCTCAAACATTCGCATTACAATCAGCCTCCGTGCCCAATTGTTTGAGGATCCAGCTCGCGGCGGCCTCGGCAAATTCGGGATCGTTGATGTGGCAGTTCAGTTCGCGGACCGCGATCTTCGGCGCAAGATTGTCCTTCAGCGCGTCGAGCCAAGCCCTGTCGGCCTCGGGATTGCAAAAAATGCCGCCTTCGCGGTCGTAATCGGAAACGCCATTCGCGGGCCAAAGGACGATGGTAGGCCCCTCCGCTCGCGACAGCCGCTCGGCCGTGAGCCGGCCGATGCTCGCGTTCTCGGAAGGCGTTGTGCGCATGAGCGTTGTGTAGGCCGTATGGGAGTAGAACTGGCGGCCGCGAAATTGATCAGGAATGCTCGAGCGCGGACCAAAATTGACCATATCGACCGCGCCAGGTGCGATCACTTGCGGGATCAATTGCTGCGACGCTGCTTTGAGCCGATCGGGTCCAGCGCTGGCGGCCCCCCCAAAGAGTTCGTCGGCGAGCTCTGTTGTGGTCAGATCAATGACTGCGTCGAATTCACCGGCCGCGATCAGCTGCTCCATTTTGCGCCCGCCGGCCCCGTTGGCAGGAAAGACAATCGCCTCTACCCCGGCCTCGGCAAGGCGCGCCATGCACTGATTTGCCGCGGGCGTCGTTACGCCGAAGGCTGTGATCGCGACAATCTTTCTTTTGTGCGCACCTTGAGCGGGCGCATAGTGCATCGCTGCAATGGCTCGCCCTGCATTCTGCAGCACCCGATCGGTAAAGGCATTGATTCCGAAAAGATCGACGAGCGTCGGATAGAGGATGATGTCGTTGTGGATCGCCAATTCTGCGAGCAGGGCTGGCCTTGCGCTGCTGACCAGCAACTTGGGAAAGCCATAAGGCAAATCGGATACGATCTCCCCGAAAGCCGCGCTACCTTTTCCACCTGCAACGCCAACGATCGCACTGATCGCGCCTGATTGCAGGAGGCCAGCAACCTTCTTGCGCGTGCTTGCGGCTATCTCTTTCAAGAGTTCGGCAGGCGAAGAGACGCGAGCACTGTCAGCATCCTGTTTGTCCCCGGCAATCAAGTTGGATGTACCGATGTCGATCAGGAGGATCTTGCGGCCGCACGCTTTGATGGTACCTGCAAGGTAAGACGCTTCGGCGCCCTTAGTATCCAGGGTCGCCACGATCGCGACCGCGCCCGCCAGCTCGGACGGGTTACCGTCCCGGATCGACCCCTGGTCGTCCGTGCAATGGTGAGACACGATCTTCCTCCCGGACCATTCTTAACAACAGGTAGTCTAGACCGGGCTGAAACCGCTAATAAGATGAGTAAAAGGAGCAATTGGGTAAGATTGGGTAGAGGGGGTGAAAGCGTTTGCCAGCCACTTGTCAGCCTGCGCTTCTGCTCAAGATCGCGCGGGGCATCCACAGCCAGTCCCGTCGGTGATGACCATAACCGACATGTTCGATGACGATGTGTTGTCGCCGATGGTGATGATCGAGAAGAACCATGATCGATCCGACTACACCGCTGCCCCATCCTTCAGCGCATGGGCTTTTGTCTGCGGCGTCAAGAATTCGGCGAAGGTATTGGCCACATCCCCCAGCGGTCCGGGATCGACCGCGACCGTGGTGAATGCTGCCCATTGATCCTTTGCCGGCGTCCTCGGTGGAAGCCGGGGTCCGGCACATCGGGGCGCATCGAGGCACTCGGACTTGCGCCGTTCGAAAGTCGCCTTGATTGGCGCGCCAGCAGTCCTCCTCGAATTTATGTAAGCGGATCAAGATCCAGACGACATAGACGTATTTCAAGGGGCTGTTGGCGAAGCCTAGCGCGTTGAGGGCTTTTTTTCGCTATAACAGTCTCTCAGGTAGGAGCGCAGCTTGGGTGCGGGAAAATCTAGGAGCAACGGCAGATCGGCTCCTTCACGCCGGGCTCGACCGCGTCGCCACTCGCGATGTCGATCATGGCGCGAACGCGCGCGTTGTCGACCGTGGCATGACTCCTGAGGAAAGCGCGCGCTCTGCCGCCAGCCTTGCAAGGCCCCGCAGCACGCATCGCCGCGAGATGGTCCGCGAGCCCCGGCGGGGACTTGGGGATGTCTTCTTTATGCAGAACGTAGCAACGCGAGTTTCGGCGCGAGGACTTCCCGGCGCTCGACATGATATGCCGCCAACGCAAGGGAACCGCGACGTAACGCTCACCTGCCTACACGCGGATGACGCCGCAAACATGAGGATCACACGAAACCACTCGTCCGCAAGTTCGATCAGTTGCCGCATCACGTCGCGATCCGGCGGGATGATTCGCCGCGCGGCTTGCGATGGCTTCGACGTCCTTGACGGCCTTGAAGGCGAAAAGATCCTGGTACATTGTGACCGCGCCGATCCGATGACACTGCCGAACGGCTAAAAAATGCCGCTGCTGGATCTCTCCAACAGCGGCTCAAGTTCTAGGGAGAAAGCAGACGACCGGTCTGCCAGCGGATCCCGTCGCATTCGGTAAGAAGTCGGCTAAACGTTCGGCGCCACGTTGTCCCGTCGGGCTTCGGTTCTCTTCGGAACTAGCCTGCCAAATATTTCGGCATTGACACGTGTTCGTTGAAAAGGACTTCACCCTTCCCGAATTGCCAACAACAGTAGTGTAGAGGGGCTGAAATCACGTATAAGATCAGTGAAACGTTCAAACGGGTAAGATTGAGTAGAAACGGTGAAGGCGACAGCGATCGGCAAGCTTGTTTCGCACCTTTCGGGTACAGCCAAGGGCGCCTGCATGGAAATCTATGCGCCCTCTTTGCGCAGCCTTCCAGAAGGCTCCAAACTCGTCATGGCAACCTTGCCTGTCATTGACTGGAACGACTGCCTTTCGCGAGACCTGCGCAGTCTCCACAAAGAAGCATCCGCTGATGTCTATGCGGGGCTCGTCATGATCGATCCCTTCTCGTGCTGGGAGGATCTTGCCGATTTGTTGAAAGCTGCCGGGATCACGGGGGTCATAAACTTCCCACCTGCGTCCCTCATTGACCGGTCGACGGCAGGCAGGCCGGTTGATACCGGACAGGAGCTCGAACTTCGACGGATGGAATGGTTTGCGAGCCTCGGATTTAAGACCTTGTTCACCGCCGGTGATGATTCCCAGATCACAGCGGCAGAGCGGCGACTTGGCTCGCATCTTTTCGGTATCATCCATTTGCCGGAAGAAGCTCTCAACCACGCAATTGGCGATGAGATGGAGCTGGTAAGCTTTAAGGACCAGGCATCGTCGTTGCCGAAGTACACGCTCCTGGAGGGCACCGGTTCGAAGCCTCAGGGACGAAAGACGTGAGGACCGGAAGGACGTGAGGAGCAGTAGCCTATTCCAATATCCGCAGCTTCTTGATCTTGTTGTAGAGGGTTTTTCTTGAAAGCCCCAGCGAGCGGGCGGTCTTTCCGCGGTGAAGCCTGTTGCGTTTCAAACCGTCGATGATCCACTCGCGTTCGGAAAGTGCACTTATGGGCTTAGCGCGTGACGACGCGTTCAAAAGGGGCTTTAGGACATCAGCTGTAATGTGGGTACCTGGCAGCATTACCAGCTGGTTGACGATCTGGCGTAATTCTCTCAAGTTACCCGGCCAATAATGGCCGGCGAGCGCCAGGAATGCAGAATTTTCTATCCCGAGCGTTTGCGCGTTCGAAACTCCCTTCGCCTCCACCGTGAAATGTTGAATGAGCTGCGGAAGGTCCTCCAGCCGGTTTGGCAAAGCGGGTAGTTCTATGTCGAGCCCAGCAAAGAAGGCAAGAAGGCGGGGACATAGAACACTTTCCAAGCTTGCTCCGCGAGCCACCGTTACGGTTGCGATGATCCGGGCGTTTGACCTTACAAGGGATGCGCCGTTCAGCGGCGTGAAAGTACCTGTCTCGAGATAGTCGGCAAGACGCTCTTGCCCATCTCGCGACAGCTGATCGACATGCGTCAGCAAGAGCGCAGAATCGCTTGCGCCTTCCAGGAGCGACAGTTGGCGTCTCCTGTTCTCATCGGCCTCGGCGCCGAACAGCGCACCGATCATATCGATCGCGAGGCCCCGACGACAATGAAACAGCGCCGCGTTCACGTGCTTCCGGTCGCTAAAGGAATGAACGAGACTTGCTATTCTCCGCTTCCCTGATCCCGCCTCGCCCCAAACGAGCACAGGGTTGGGACTAGCACCAAGGCGTCTTGCGGTCTCCAGGGTGCGCTTCATGACTGAGGACTGTGCGATCACCCCATGTCTGAACCCACTTAACTGAAGCTGGCGCTCCAGGAGATCGACCTTCTCCCGCAACAAGTGAATGGTCTTGAACCCCGACGTCACCTCGAGGACTGACATTTCCAGTGGGACACGGTCGAGCGAAGAGCCGCCGATAAAGCCCTGGACACCCGTTTCGCGACAGATCTCCAAGAGTTCGTCAGGCTTGGTTATTGGCCCGCCGCCAAGCAGGCAGATAGCGTTTCTGTCAATCGATTGAGCCACACGCGCAACGGCGCTGGCACGCGCGGCAAGCTCCGCGAGGCTGATCGATGGGGCAGATCCGGTTTCGATGCTCCGGTTGAGATTGAAGTTGATGCAGATGGCCTCAGTGCCCGCTTCGACCATGCGCCTTGCCTCGGATTGGGTGCGCGTATAGGCGATCGTCATCAGGCCGCGTTTTGCCGCCTTCACCAAGAGCTCGATTTCCCGCTCGTAGCCAAGGCCGCATTTCTCAAGCAGTGACCTCCTGTAGTCATCGATATGGATGACAGATGGGAAGTTGGTGACCCCCGAAAAGCCCCATCTGATGATGCGCTCAAGCCACCGGTCGATATCGAGCTGCGGATCGAAGGTGCAGGCTCCAAAAAACACCGGCAATTTCGTGCTAGGCAGGATCTCGGTCCTGCCGAAGCCGGCCACGAATTCATTGCAATTGCGTATTGGAAGAATCGAGGCTGGTGACGATCCGCCCATCGCCCGAAAACGACCAGCATTAAGCGCGAGCACGAAATCTGCGCCCGCGCGTTCGGCCGCTCTTGCGGTCATGCCCGATCCGATTCCCGCTCCCAGCACAAACGAACGCGAGTTCCGGAAGAACTGCCTGATCCCGCCGCCCCTTACCTGGTCCGCCCGCGTGTGCATACCGGCCCCGCTTTTTGCACGGCAGGTCCAATAACTAGCCCCAATTTGCGGGCGCGTGCAACCGTCGCAGCGCCTTTCCGTTCGCCATGAAGAGATGGCAGTCCACAGGCGAGGCTGCAAGACGAACCTTGCCAAGCCCCCTGGGGGGCTCGGCCTTTGACGCCTTTGCAACCACTGTTTCATTTCCAGCGTTGCCGTAGATGTATGTGACGCTGCCAAGATGCTCGACAAAATCGACGTCGAGTTCGATTGCGATCTCCTTCCTCACCGCCGAAGACGGAGAGAAATCATCAGGCCGAATTCCGAGCGTGATCGGCTTGCCGACGAGCAATTGATCCGGCTGGACGGGCACGGAGACCGTCGTCCCCGCGTCCAGTTTGACGTCCAGGCCCGCCTCGTGTGCAGCCTCGATGTGGCCGTTGAGAAAATTCATCTTGGGCGAGCCAATGAATCCCGCCACAAATCGGGACGCAGGATTGTGATAAAGATCATGCGGGCTTCCGACTTGCTCAATATTGCCGTCCTTGAGCACGACAATCTTGTCGGCCATCGTCATGGCCTCGACCTGGTCGTGCGTCACATAGATCATGGTGTTTCCAAGCTGCCTGTGCAGCTTGGCAATCTGGACCCGCATCTGCACCCGCAATTCCGTGTCAAGGTTCGACAGCGGCTCATCGAACAGGAACACCTTGGGTTCGCGTACAATCGCGCGCCCAATGGCCACCCGCTGGCGCTGTCCCCCTGAAAGTTGTCGAGGTTTACGATCTAACAGATGATTGATCTGCAACAGCGATGCCGTCTCAACGACTTTGGTATCAATCTCGGCCCTCGCAGCCTTGGCCATCCTTAGGGGAAAGGCGAGGTTCTCTCGCACCGTCATGTGCGGATAGAGAGCGTAGCTCTGAAATACCATGCCGAGGTTACGGTCGGCCGCGTCAACATTGTTGACGACCTCATTGTCGATCAAGAGCCGACCACCGCTGATGCGCTCCAACCCTCCGATCATTCGTAGCAGCGTCGACTTGCCCGAGCCCGATGGTCCAACGAAGACGGCGAATTCGCCATGATCGATGGTCAGGTCGATGTTCCGCAGGATCTGGATGGTCCCGAACGCTTTACTCACGCCTTCCAAACGAACATCGGCCATCACGCTCTCCTCTGTCGCGAGCTTCCAACCAGCGCCGGCGCCACCTCGATCTCCGCCAGACTGGATACGACGAAATCGGGCGGCATCAGTGATGAATCCTCTCGGGGCGGAACGCCGGTGGTCACCAGCACGGTCAGCAACCCTGCACGGCTCCCGGCCTGAATATCCGTCGGAATCTGGTCGCCAATCAGCAATGTGGCACTGCGAGCGGTGCCCAGGCGCGCAAGTGCCGTCTCAATCATGTGCGGCTCGGGCTTACCAACGATCAGGGGCTCAACTTTCGTGGCAGCAGCCACGGCCATGATCGTCGCGCCAGCTCCGGGCTCGAAACCTCCTGCGGTCGGCAAGAGGAGATCGGGGTTGGTACCGATGAACACCGCTCCGTCCAAAATCGCTTCCACCGCAATCCGCATCTTTTCATGCGTGATCTGACGGTCCAGCCCCATGACGACGGCATCAGGTTTCCGATCGGTGACCTCGAGCCCGATGTCGGCGATAGCCTTCACGAGGGATGGCGCGCCGATGACAAATACACGCGCAAGGTCCTGGTATTTCGCGCGGAGGAGTTCGGCGGCGGTGACAGCACTCGTAACAACGTTTGTCGGCGCGATGGCAAGGCCAAACGCCTCCAGTTTGCGGACGACGTCCTCTGGCGTGTGCGTTGAATTGTTTGTCACGAAGCAGAACGGCAGTCCCGCCGCCTGCCATCGTCCAAATACCTGGATAGCATCGGCAATCGCAGCACTCCCGCGATAGACCACGCCATCCAGATCCGAAATGATGCCTTCTATTGGCGGCCAGTTGATGCGAAAGCCCGTGTTAGCCATTCATCAGCATCCCGCCATTCACGTGAACGATCTGCCCGGTCATATAGGAAGCTGCAGGACTTGCCAGAAAGACGGCAAGACCTGCGATATCCTCCGGCACCCCGACCCGCCCCAAGGGAATCCGGCCGCTGTGGCGAGCTTCGGTCTCCTCACGCGGACGTCCATGCATCGGCGTATCGATGATTCCGGGCGCGATTGCGTTCACATTGATGTTGAGGGGCGCGCATTCATAGGCAAGCAGTTTGGTAACGTCGTGAACGATTGCCTTCGACAAGCAATAGTCGGCGCCACCGGCCTGGTAGTTGAAGACTGCCCCCTGTGAGGACAGTGAGGAACCGACGTTGACGATGCGGCCTCCCCTGGCTTGCATGAAGCGCTCGATCGCTAATTTCGAGCATCGCAGAACAGCAACCGAGTTGATCTGGATGGTGCGCTCGATCGTCGCGGCACTGCCTTTTAGGAGCGGCTGGGCAGACTTGATGCCGGCATTGTTGACCAGCACATCGAGCCGGCCAAAGTTCTTGGCAATCTCATCGAGGACCCGGGCGACGTCCTCCTCGCGAGTGACATCCATTGCCATGGGCAGGACGCCGTTGCCATAGCGCAAGCTTGCCAAAGTGTCTCTGAGGTTTGCAAGGTTGGTGTCAGTGGCAAGGACGTTCGCCCCTCCTGCCCTAAATGCATTCACAATGGCAGACCCGATGCCGCCGCCGGCTCCGGTCACGAGCACCGTTCTACCTAAAACTGAGAACTGTTCAGTCATTCCAACTCCAAGATCGTTTGTGACTTCAGAAACTCGTCAACCGCCTCCGCGCTCGGCATGGAGCTTTGAGCGCCGCGCCGTGTCACACAAAGCGAGGCCACGGCCAGCGCCTTCCTCACTGCTTCCCTTAACGGCAGCCGCTGGGCGAGTGATGCGGCGAACGCTCCGTTGAAAGCATCTCCCGCGGCCGTGGTATCAATCACCTTGACGGGAAAGGCCCGAAGCGCAAAAGACGTTTCCGCATCGGCATAGTATACGCCTTGTGCACCCAGGGTGATCAGCGCGGCACTCGGCCCGAGATCAACAAGCCTCATGGCTGCGTGCGCGGCGCTGTTGAAGTCGTACACCTCGATCCCCGTCAGCTCGAAAGCTTCGGCCTGGTTCGGCGTCACGAAATCAACACTTCGCCAGGCCGCCGATGAAAGCCCCGGCCGCACCGGCGCCGGGTTGAAGATGAGCTTAAATTCCTTCTCGCATTTCATTTCGAAGAGCCGATTGAGCGCTCCGATCGGCATGCCCATTTCGGCGACCACGATCGCATCGGGCTCTATGAATTGCGCCGCGCCCTCGATCATATCTGGCGTCACGTTCAGATTGGCGCCAGGGTCGATGACAATCATATTGGAGCCGTCGTCACCGACCATAACCATGGCCGAACCAGAGATCTCGCCCGCACAGATCTTGATGGCATCCGCGCGAACACCTGCCTCGCGCAGCGACTGCAACAGGGAGTGCCCGGCTTCGTCATCGCCAAGACGCGTGTAGAAGTGTGGCTTGAGCCCGAGCCGGGCAGCGGCAACGGCCTGATTGGCGGCCTTCCCTCCAGGGTTGCGGGTCAATGTGCCCATCAGGCTTTCACCCGGCGTTGGCAGTCGCTCGACACTGAAGCAGAGATCGATATTTGTCGTTCCAAAGAACATCAATGGCCTGACACTCATTTTACGGCACCGAAGGTGAGGCCACGTTCGAGGTGACGCTGGCCGATAACGATCAAAATGACGGGAATGATCATTGTCAGGACCAACCCTGCGGCCATGACAGGGTAGAACTGCACGCCGGGGTTGAGCAGCTTGAGAAGAGCCACCGTCACCGGCGCCTTGGTCGAGCTGAGGATGAGACCGAGCGCGAAGTTGTGCCAGGCAAGCAGAAAGATGAGCAACGAGGCACCGATCAGGCCGGGCTTCAAGAGCGGCAGCACGATATGCAACATGACCCGGAAAGGTCTCGCGCCATCCATCGCGGCTGCCTCCTCGATATCCTTTGGGATGTCTTCAATGTAGGAGCGGCTCAGCCAAACCATCATCGGCAGTGTGACGACCTGATAGACCCAGATCATGCCGAGATAGGTGTCATACAGTCCGACCGTCTGGAAAACGCTGAAGAGCGGGATGACGACCAGAAACACCGGGGCAAAGCGAAATCCAAGAATGAAGAAGGCGATATCTTCCTTGAAAGGTATATCCCGCCTCGCCAGAACGTACGCCGCAGGAACTCCCACAGCTAAGGAGACGAGAACGGAGCCGAGCGCTATCACGACACTGTTCGTGATCGGTGTCAGGAAATCGACTTTGATGGTTCCGTAGCTGGTCGCCCCCGCCTTCGCCACATCGAACAAGACACGAAAGTTGTCCAATGTCGGCGAGAACACGAAACTCGGCGGCCAGGCCATGATCTCGGCCTGCTGCTTCAACGACATCGTCACGATCCAGACAAGTGGAAAGGCCAGGATCAATGCGCACAGTCCGACGAGCAGGTTCAGGACCAGATTGGTGGCAGTCGAACGTCTGAAGCGCATGTGTTGCCTTTTCAGCTGACGCGCTGCCGAACGAAGCGCCACAGCTTAACCATGGCGAACGTCCCGACCAGCACGATCATCCAATTGACCACCATAACTGCGGCCCCACGCCCGAAGGCGAGATTCTGGAACGCTGTAATGTAGGCGCGCACTGAAAGCACGGCGGTACTGTTGCCGGGCCCTCCTTGCGTTGTGCCGAAGATGATGTCGAATTGATTGAGGGATTCGATCAACCGAAACACCGCGGCGATCAGAATGTAGGGAGCGATAAGCGGCAGCTCGATGTGCAGGAAGATTGCCCATCCCTTCGCGCCATTGACGCGCGCCGCCTCCCTGATCTCATCATTTATACCCTGCAGGCCGGCAAAAATGATCAACGCGAAGAACGGCGTATAGGTCCAAACGTCGATCAGGACGAGCGAGAACATTGCGGTCGCAGGGTCTGAAATCCAAGCAAAACGGCTGATGCCGGCAAGGGACAGCAGATAGTTCATGATCCCGCTTTGCGGGTCCATCATCGTCGTCCACATGAGCGCGACGCTCATTGGGGGTAGGACGAGAGGCAGGAGAATGACGGGCCTCATCAGGCGCGCAAGGAAGACTTCCGTGGCGAACAGCTTGGCAAGTGCGAGACCGAGCGCGGCTTGCACAAATACCGCCGATCCGGCGTAAACAACGGTCGCGCGGACGCTGTTCCAGAAATCGGCTGTCTTGATCAGGGCTGCGTAATTGTCGAGGCCGATGAAGCGGACCAGCGGCCGCCCAAACTTGAGGTCAGTCAACGATTGAAACACGCCATAGAAGAACAGGAAAAGAAATCCGAGCAATATGATGATAGCAGGAGCGATCGCAGCAATGCTCCACCAGTCGAGACGCGCCTCCTCAAGACCCCTTGCCGCCTCATGTTTTGATGGGGCAAGTTGGCTGGTCGAAGACTGCAGTGTCGCGATCACGTCGGATCCTCGAAGGTCCATCTCATTGACCTTTAACATGTGAAGAGGCGGCAATTACGACTGCCGCCCCTTGCTTATGCTTCACATAGAGGAACGGATCTCTGATGCGAGGTCAGCCAAGGTTGTCTTTACATCGGCTCCATTGACCATCTTCTGCATGGCAACCGCCCAAGCATTCATTGCTTCGGCAAAGCCTACTCGGGGCGTAAAGGCCAATGCAGCCCTCTCCTGCACGCTCTTGAACGTGTCGACGAAGTTGTTGAATTCAGGCTTGGCAGCATATTCGAGCCAAGCCTTGTCGGCCCAGGTGGAGGCGCGCGGAGGGTTGACGAGCTTGCCGGCAACGGCACCATTCAGCTCGACCTGCTTTGACGTTGCCCATTGGATGAACAGCCAGGCCGCACCCTTCTTCTGGGAAGAAGCGTTCATCGCAAGCGACCAGATCCAGATGTTGGATTCGAAGTTCTTGCTGTTCGGAGCACGCAAGGAGGGTGCGAAGGCGATCTTCCCCGAGGCTGGCTTGCCGGCCACGTCGTTCCAGAACCCGAACATGTTGGAATCGATCGCCATCGCGGTTCGTCCTGAGTTGATACCATCGACCACTTGGTACCAGTTGTCGTTGGCAAAGGACGGAGCCGCACATTTCCTGATCATGTCGACATAGTCCTTGTGGAACGCGATCGACTCTGGCGACTCCAGACCTGTCTCGAGCTTGCCATCCTTGATGAGGAAATCATGTACGCCGTAGGATTTGGCAATCGAGATGGCGGCGGTGTGGATGCTGCTCCAAAAGCGGACGCCGCGCACGCCCAACGGCGTAATCGCGCCGTCCGCAGCCTTCAGCTTTTCGCACGCCGCGGACATCTCTGGCGGGGTCGTCGGAACCTTGAGGCCGTACTTGTCGAGGATGTCCTTACGGTAGAACAGCTGGATGTTCTCAAAACCATGCGGGATCGCCCAAACCTGCCCGCTTCCGGGCTCGATCTGGCCCTCCTTGACTTTCCAGGTCAGGGCATCCCGCAGCGCAGGGAAGAAGTCCTTGTAATCATAGCCTGCAGCGGTGAGTTTTGGATCGTTCAGATATCGATCGAGCGGCTCAAGCAACTGGCCCGGCGCGAGATCCCAAGCGGGCTGAATCCCCGTGCCCACGACGTCCCAGCTTGGTGACTTCGTGCTGAGTTGGATCGTCAGCTTATTCCAATATGCGTCGTCCGGATAAAGCTCCGGCGTCACCTTGATGCCGGTGAGCTTCTCGAACTCAGGCAGCTGGGCTGCGACCGCGTCGGCGTACGGATGAATGTCGTAGGCCCAGACGATCGATGCACCTTCGAACTGCCGCCAGTTGATGTCGTCCGCCTTGGCGTGGGTAGACGTCATGGCCGACGCGGCCAAAAGCGTGCAGCATATAAGAGCTTTTCTGACAAAATCGGCAGAATGGCCGCAACCAGCGGCGAGCTTCCTTGGCATGATCCCCTCCGATGGGCTCTTTGGCCCGTAAACCACGCGCCCTCCTCATCCGAAAGGCCGCAGTGGCGGGAACGCTAGCGGTCATTCTTCCGTCGTAACCGGCTTTTCGAACTCAGGTTGGGTAAAATTGAGTAAGGTCAAAAAGTGGATGATTCAGCACAGAATCGCGGATTGGACGCCGGGCCAGACGGGTATTGAAGTTAGAGGCATGGAAGCAGTGATGCTGCACATTTATTCAGCGCATGCAAAACGGCAGGCTAATGATCAGCTTGCCGCGCAGCGTATGCCGGTTCGGCTCGAGCGTCTATGATGACTTCCACTGAACTGCTCAAGAGCACTGAGCGCAAGGCTCGTCAGGGGTTGGGTTGATCGTGCAAATCAATTCCTCGAGTTGCGCTCAAGCAGCCTTCGCGGAGGTCCTGGCCCTAAACAGGCCCTCGCATTGAACGCGAGGACCCGTTTCGATCTACGGGCTCCGCAACCCGATAGAGCGAAGCGTTTGCTGCAACGCGTGATCGATCGTCGATAATTGACTAAGCCTCAGCAGCAGCAGTTCATTCAACGAGTTTATTTGGCATTGAAGGTTCTCGCGCACGCGCCGGTCATCAACGCTCCCAGTCATGCTCTCAATGGTCCTGAGACATTCGCGCAAACTCTCGATGCTCCGTCGCAATGTTTGACAGTGTCTCCTGGTCTCTGAGATCTGGTTTCTCTCCTCGAAAGGAACAGAGATGATGTTTGCCCCCGCAACTTCGGACGAAGTCTCAGCTGTATCCATTTGATTCCTTCATTTCGGATTGTGCTGCCCGTTGATCTTCCTTCAGGACGGTGGAAGCGCCTACTAGGCAGCTTTAGGGTACGCGAACCATCATCAGGAACTTCTCGACTCGGGTCTTCAGTCGCCGCTGTCGTTGGACTGCCTCTGTGCCAAGACAAGCAGCTGGATTAAAGCCGAACAGGCGTCCGTTGCGCCGCGTTTGACGTCGGCAATGCATGCCATTGCCGCCTTACGCTCCTGCTGCACGTTTCGGGAAATGCCTTTGCGTGGCTGGCTACCCCCTGCTCTCAACTGCAGACGGGATCGCCATGAGATTTCCGAGACCCGGCTTATGATCCCGCCGATCTTCTGGATTGCGAGGGAACCTACGGCCGACTGCATATCATCGATTTGTGGACTGATCTCGCCAGTCTCAAGCCGTCCGCAACCGACGAAGCCATTTATGGTCGGCTTCCCGCCGCTCCCTGAACCGGTCGACGCATTTCTTGGAGCAAAGTGCCGTTCGCCAGCTGTAGTAGCGTACGAGCCCAAACCTTCGACCGCACATTGCGCAGAACTTTACTGAACCGTGCTGGGAACGATAAGAGCTATCGTGCATTCTCGCCTCCTGTCGGCGTTACGTGGGCGCCTCCTGCATCTTCTTCACCGCAGCACTGACCTACGGGACGACAATGCCAAGCCTCTCGGCGCACGATTGGCGCAAGAGTCTGAGTGCGCCCTCCTTGGCGACCGGAACATTCAATTTGAGTGCTTCGCCGTGACTGCTGAACCTAACGATACCTGAATCTTAATTGATGCAACAAACAGGGTCTTAACTGTGAAATCCTGCGCTCTGACCCGCATTCTCGGCGCAAATCAACAGATCGAGCCAGTAGGGCGCGTATAGCTGCATCGCCTGGCGCAGGGTGCGCCAGTCTTTTTAACTGGCGAGATCCGATATCCCCTGGCTATGAGGTCGGTGAGATGTAAACTTGAAGGCTGCTTTGGCGAAGCCGAAGCGCCTGCCTTCGTCAGAAAAGCATGCGGAGCAGATCGAATCCCGCCTTGGGAGCCCCCGCCTGCATTCGATGAGACAGAGGCAAGATGGGCGAGATTGCCAACGGCGATTATTGTTTGAAATCATCGCAGCGGAATGACGCTTTGAACGCGGTCTGCAGCGTGTCCGTGGTTAGGGAAGAAAGCCAGCGCAATCGCTCGAGCCGACAAGACCCAGATCGGACCGGCGTCGAACTCGCCATCCGCCTGCAGCACCGTGACACCCCACTCCGCGACGCCCTCGAGAATGGCCCGGTCGAGAGCCGCAGGACCGCGGTCACCTGGCGGGCCGGGGTGCACGATGAGGCAACGCACGCCAGCCAGACATCGTCCGGGATCGGCCTTTTCAAGAACGGCGCGATAACGAGGTCGGCGGATACAGCGCAACACTTCGCGGGTCACGTCGGGATGGATATCGAGCTCGACCGAGATCTCATGGTTACGCTCGCAGAGTTCGACATGCAGCCGCTGCGTCAGGTTGTTCAAGGAATGCGACAAAAGCAGAATGCGCATCCTGAGCCTCAACAGATCCGAGGTAATTGTTCGCCCGACAGCCAGTCGACGATCCTTCCGCCGCCAAAGCTCGTCGCCATCTGCACGAAATGGTGGTCGTCTGCCACGGCCTCGCCGATCTCGGCGGCATCACGGCCGAACGGATGCACCCGCATCGCCGCAAGCACGGCTGCTGCAACCTCGGGCGCCACGATCGCTGCGAGCTTGCCTTCGTTGGCGACGTAGAGCGGATCGAGCCCGAGCAGTTCGCAGGCCGCAGCAACACCTGGCTTCACCGGGATCGCCGCCTCCTGAAGTCGGAAGCCGAGGCCGGACTGCTGGGCGATCTCGTTCAGCGTCGCGGCGAGCCCACCGCGGGTGGGATCGCGCATCAAACGGATGCCCTTGCCGCCGGCCGCCAGCATGCTCGCCACGAAATCATGCAACGACGCGGAATCAGAGACGATCTAGGTCTCAAAAGCGAGGTTCTGGCGTTTGGACATGATGGCGACGCCATGGTCCCCGAGCGTTCCAGAGATCAGGACACGATCGCCGACGCGGGCATTCCCAGCAGAGAGGTCGAGCCCGGCAGGCACGACACCGACCCCGGCTGTCGAGATGAACAGGCCGTCGGCCTTGCCGCGCTCGACGACCTTCGTGTCACCGGTGATGATGTAGACGCCCGCGGCTCGCGCAGCCTCGCCCATGGAATCCGCAATCATCTTCAGGTCGGAGAAACGAAAACCTTCCTCGATGATAAAGCTCGCTGAGAGATAGAGGGGCCGCGCGCCGGCCATGGCGATGTCGTTGACCGTGCCATGCACGGCGAGCGAGCCGATATTGCCGCCCGGAAAGAACAGCGGCGAGACCACATAGCCGTCGGTCGTCATCACCATGCGCCCGGCGCCGACATCGAACGCAGACTGGTCGTTGCCGCACGCCAGCCATTCATTGCCGAAGGCCTCGTGGAACAGGCCCGAGATCAGTTGCAACATCGCGCGGCCACCGGATCCGTGGGACAGGTCGACGCAGCCGTTCCTTATGTCGAGCTTGCGCTGATGGGCTTTCATGACGCGCGCCGTTGCTGATGATCGCGGAAGCGGCCGTAAGTCCAGTGTGCCGCACATGCACCCTCGGACGAGACCATGCAGGACCCCATCGGCGTCTCCGGCGTGCACACCGTGCCGAACAGCTTGCAGTCGACCGGCTTCTTCACGCCGCGCAGGATGGCGCCGCATTCACAGGCCGGACTGTCGGCAACGCGAAGCTCGTTCATGTCGAAGCGGACCTCGGCGTCGTATTTGGCGTACGCCCGCTTCAGCTTGAGCCCGCTATAAGGCACTAGGCCGAGACCGCGCCACTCGAACTGATCGCGCAGCTCGAAGATGTCGGAGACCTCCTCCTTGGCGCGCAGATTGCCGTCACGGGTCACTGCGCGGCTATACTGGTTCTCCACCTCATGCCGGTGCTCGTTGACCTGCCGCACCAGCATCAGGATCGCCTGCATCATGTCGAGCGGCTCGAAGCCCGCGATCACCACCGGCTTGCCGAATTCTTCGGCAAAGAACTCGTAAGGCTCGGTGCCGATGATGGTCGAGACATGGCCCGGCCCGACGAAGCCGTCGATCTCGACGCGGCCGATATTGCGGATATCGGGGCTTTCCAGGATGTTCTGCATCGCCGGCGGCGTCAGCACATGATTGCAGAACACGCTGAAGTTCTTGAGCTGCTTCTTCTCAGCGAGCCGGATCATCACGGCGGTCGGCGGCGTCGTGGTCTCGAAGCCGATGGCGAAGAACACGACCGCGCGGCCGGGAATTTCTTCCGCAACACGGATTGCATCAATCGTGGAATAAACCATACGGACGTCGCCGCCGCGCGCCTTCGCCTTCAGCAGCGAGCCACCCTGCGAGCCCGGCACCCGCATCAGGTCGCCGTAGACGCAAAGGATCACGTCCGGCCGCTCGGCGAGCCGGATCGCCATGTCGATGCGTCCCGCTGGCAAGACGCAGACAGGGCAGCCGGGGCCGTGGATCATCCGCACGTTCTTCGGCAGCATGTCCTCCAGCCCGTAGCGGGAGATTGCATGCGTGTGGCCGCCGCAAAATTCCATGAAACGATAGGATTTTTCCGGATCGGCCTCCGAGCGAATCGCCTTCGCCAATCCCAGCGCGATCTCCTTGTCGCGAAACTCGTCGGCATATTTCATTGCGCGGCCTCCCGGCTTTCGGCGCCGATTTCACGCAACAGCCCCAGCGTCCGCTGCGCCTCCTCCGGATCGATCTTGGTCAGGGCGTAGCCCACATGGATGATCACGTAGTCGCCGACGGCGAGGTTTTCGATCAGCGCCACCGAGATCTCCTTGCTGACGCCATCGATCGAGACGACGGCCATGTCGTCGGGCAGGAGCTTTGTGACCTCAGCAGGTATCGCGAGACACATCAGGCGTTTCCTTCCGGGCCTTGCTGTTCGAGGAGTTGGAGCGCGGCGACCCAGGCCTGCCCGAGGCTAAGGCCGCCGTCATTGGACGGCACCTGGCGAGGCAGCAACGGCGAGAGCCCGGCGGCGACGCAGCCGCGCCGGATCTCGCTTGCGAGGATCGCGTTGAGGAAGCAGCCACCGCTCAGGATGACGGTCGTTACGCTGGTCTCCAGTGCCGCGCGCGCGATCCAGTCGATGCAGGCGGCGGCGAAGGTGCCATGGAAGAGGTCGGCCCCATCGACCGGATCGACCGCAAGGCGCTCGAGCAAGGGGAAAAGAGACAGCACGCCATTCTCGATCGTCCAGCCGTCCTCCGCGAGGCGCGGTGTGCGGACACGCGCTTCCAGCTTCATTGCGGCTTCGCCCTCGTAACTCTGCACCGGACAGAGACCAAGCAGCGCCGCCGCCGCGTCAAACAGCCGGCCGGCGCTGGTCGTCGTCGCCACGCCGGGCTGGTCGAGCATAGCGCAGAGACGCGCAGCCTGCGGCTGCATCGCAAAGCGCTTCGCAATCGCGTCGCCGCGCCGCAAGGCGTGCAGCACGCTCGCGGCCATGCGCCACGGCTCGCGCGTCGCGCGATCGCCACCGGGCATCTTCATCGGCGCCAGATGTCCGAGCCGCCGGAAGCGTGCACCATCGCACGAGAGCAACTCGCCGCCCCAATTGCCACCGTCGCTGCCATAGCCGAAGCCGTCGAGCACCAGCGCCAACGCTGGCCCTGCGACGCCATGTTCCGCCATCACGGATGCCGCATGGGCATGGTGATGCTGGACCGCGATCAGCCGCCTCCCGCTGGCTTCGGCGAAACGGGTCGAGGCCATGTTCGGATGCAGGTCATGGGCGATGACAACCGGCTCGATGTCCAGCGTCGAGAGCAGGTGATCCACCGTCTCCTCGAAAAAGCGAATGCCTTCCGCGGTGTCGAGATCGCCGATGTGCTGGGAGACGAAGGCTTCGTTGCCGCGGATGACGGTGACCGTCGACTTCAGCGCGCCGCCGACCGCAAGCACCGACGGGACGGACTTCGCGAGTCTAATCGGCTCGGGAATATAGCCGCGGGCGCGGCGGATGAACTGCGCTCGGCCCGCGACCACCGACACGACAGAGTCGTCCGCGCGGGTGACGATGTCGCGGTCATGCGTGACGATCAGGTCGGCGATGCCGGCAAGCCGCCGTTTGGCCTCGTCATTGACGACCACCAGCGGCTCGCCGCCAGGATTGGCGCTGGTTGCCACGATCGCCCAACTTGCGCCGTCCGCTCGCGGATGCGCCGAATTGAGCGCCTTCAGCACAAGATGATGCAGCGGCGCGACGGGCAGCATGACGCCGATCCGCGACAGCTCCGGCGCAATCGCGGGCGGGAGCATATCGCGGGATCTCATCAGCACGATGGGCCGCGGCGAGGATTCCAGCAGCGCGAGCCCGACCCCATCGATTTCAGCGATCTCGCCGACCACATCCGTCGAACCGACCATCACGGCGAACGGCTTCTGATTGCGATGCTTCCGGCGCCGCAGACGCCACACAGCCGCATCTTCACGGGCATTGCACAGCAATTGATATCCGCCGAGCCCCTTGATCGCGACGATCCTTCCATCAGCGATCGCAGTGGCGATCTGCTTGGTATCATGACTGATCCTTGGCCCACAGCGCGGGCAGGCAATTGCTTCGGCGTGGAAGCGACGGCTCGCCGGATCGGCATAGTCTGCTGCGCAGGCCGTGCACATCGCGAAGCGTCTCATCGCGGTGGTACGGCGGTCATAGGGCAGCCGCTCGGCGATGGTGTAGCGCGGGCCGCAATGGGTGCAATTGACGAAAGGATAGAGATGGAAGCGGCTCGCCGGATCAAACAGCTCGCTCAGACACTGCGGACAGGTCGCGGCATCGGCGGCGATCCGGGTCGAGACCTTGCCCTGCTCACTGACGCGGATGTGGAACTCGTCGCTTTCGGTGATGCCGACCGGTTGCACGGAAATCTCGTCTATCCGAGCCAGTGGCGGTTTTTCCAGCGGCAGCGCATCGACAAAATCGGCGGCGCGGTCGCCCTCGACCTCGATCACCACGCCACCGGGATCATTGGCAACGAAGCCGCCGAGCCGATAGCGCGCGGCGAGGCCGTAGATGTAGGGACGAAAGCCCACGCCCTGCACGGCGCCGCGCACCTGCAGGCGCAGCCGTGTTCGGTCTCGCGCCATGGCCTCGCCGCTCATGCTGATCCCGACACGGCCATCTCGCTCGGCTTCATCTGTGCAATCCGCTTGCGAATCCAGGCATAGAATGCCGCAAAACCCTCACCGGAGCGCGCCGACACCGTCGAAACCTCAATCTTCGGACTGACCCGGCGCGCATATTCGATCGTCCTTGCAAGATCGAAGTCGAGTACGGGCGCAAGATCGATCTTGTTGATCAGCATCAGAGAGGAGGCTGCGAACATGTCCGGATATTTCAGCGGCTTGTCCTCGCCTTCCGTGGTCGAGAACACCACGATCTTGCAGGCCTCGCCGAGATTGAACGCCGCGGGACAGACGAGATTACCGACGTTCTCGATGAAGAGGATGCCGCCGTTAAGCCAGGGCAAGCGGTTATAGGCTTCGCCGACCATGGCGGCATCGAGATGGCAGCCCTTGCCGGTATTGATTTGGATCGCCGGCACGCCGGTCGAGCGGATCCGTTCGGCATCGTTGGAGGTCTGTTGATCGCCTTCGATCACGCCAATCGGAAAGCTGTCCTTCAGCTCGGACACGGCACGAACCAGAAGCGAGGTTTTTCCGGCGCCGGGGCTCGAGACCAGGTTGAAGACGAGCACGTCGTCGGTTCGGAAGCGCGCGCGGTTGTCGGCGGCAAGCCGATTGTTCTTGCAGAGAATGTCGCGATCGACCTGGATGATGCGGTCGCTGCTCATGCCGGCGATCTGCTGGCCTGCCGGATTGGCGCTGCAATCGACCAGCCCGCTATCACCGGGCGCGTGATCATGATGATGGTGATGGTCGTGGCTGTGCCCATGATGATGCGAATGATCGTGCTCATGGGAATGATCATGGGTGTGTTCGATGGACGCTTTGGCATCACTGCAACCGCATACCGTGCACATCAATCGACCTCCAGCTCCCTCACGCGCATCTCTTCGCCGCCGGTCGCCTGCAATTGATAGCTGCCGCAGGACGGACATGGCTCATAGCGCTGCTTGATCTCGACGCCTTTGGAGCAGGCCATGCACCAGGCCGCCCCCGGCGTCTCGACGATCTCGAGCCTTGCCCCTTGCGCAATGGTGGGCGCGGCGACGGCCTCGAAGCAGAACTTCATCGCCTCAGGCGCAACATGGCTGAGCGCACCGATCTCCAGGCACACGACGTTCACCCTAGCGAAGGCGCGCTTGCGCGACTCCTCCTGGATAATCTCGATGATTCCTTCGCACAGCGCTATCTCATGCATGGCCGATCTCGCGGAAGCTGAGGCTGAAGCCGACGCACGGATCGAACGAGCTGACGAGCGTGCGGACCGCATGCAGCCCCTGCCGGCCCCCGGCGAGAACGGATCCCTGGAGGCTGCGAACCAACGGCCCGCGGGCATGGAAATTCCACTCCGTCGGGGCCAAGAATTCGAAGCGGACGATGCGGTCTTCATCGTCGAGCTCGACGGCATGATACAGCCGGCCCCGCGCGCATTCGACGGCACCCGCGCCTCTGCCGGTCCCCAGCCGGTAGCTCTGGAGGACGGCGTCCTCGACTGTCCCATCGTCCGCCTCTAGGAAGGCGCAGAGCCGCGCCACTTCCGCGATCCGCGCCTTCAGACGCTCGGCGGGCCCCGCGCCCGGCGGCAGGATCGGCTCACGCCCAACCCGCCGTGCCCAGACGCCGGTCTCCGGAATCCGGCCATGGAGATCAGGCGCATCGGAGAATATCGCGCCATCGGCAAGCAGCCGCATAACGATTTCGAGATCGTCGGCTGCCGACAGGAATGACTCTTCGACCACCGGCGGCAGCAAGGCATGCCCATCGAAATTCGCAAGATGTACCGCCAGCGCGCTGCCGGCCCCGGGGGTTTGCTCCTCGCTCGCGATCCCGAGCGCGGCGAGCGATGCCCTGATCTTCGCCACCGCCTCACGGCGCGAGACCGCCTCCCCGCGCTCGGCGATGCTGCCACCCAGAACGGCCGTGGCCTCCATCATGGCACGAACGGCTGCGGCGCCGGGGCCGTCAAGCGTGAGACGGCCAACGAACAGGCCGCGCAACAATTCGGTCAGGCGTTCGGCGACGACAGCGACGACGCGACCGTGCTCGATCTCGAGACTGGCATGCTCGCCCCGCGCCGCCTCGACCGCGGACAGGAAAGCTACCTGATGCGCCATTGAGCACAGGGAGAACAGACGCGACAGCACCGACGGCAGTGACGAGGCCGGCTTTCCCGCGAACAAGCGCGTCAACGGCGGCCGGCTGCGCGGCCGGATCGCGACGTCGGCAATCGTGCCGCCGGCGAGCCACACCGTGATGTCGATCTCGTTGCGGAAGGCCAGACTCATCCGCACCGCTCCGTCAGAACACCGCGCAGGAAGTTACGCCGATCGATCGGGCTTGTTGCGGGCTCGCGACGACGGACCGCCTCCTCGCTGTCGGCCGGCAGCATCAGCTCGGCGAGGGTCGCTTCGGCCGTCGCCCGCGCGGCGACCATGTCCACGAACTGGAACATCGGCGAGAACAGCGAGCAGCTCGCGATCAGGCCCATTTGTCCGACCTCGCTGAGAGTGAATTCGATATCGCCCGCAGGGAAGCGCATTTGCAGGCTCGGGCCCGACGTATCCCGCCGGATCGCGCTCTCCGGCATCACCACGTTCATGAACCAGGGCGTGACCATGATGCCGATGATCGTGCCGTTGAACCAGCGGAAACCGACCGCTTCGACGCCGAGCGCGTCGTTGTAGATCGGCAGATCGCGCATCGCGCGCTCGCCGATCTCCCGATAGCTTCCTGCCAACAGCTCGCCCCACGCGTCGGCGTCGGCAACGCTGGCAGGAATTTGCGCATCAGCCGTCATGACTCGATCGCCATGAACTTGGATTTTGGAGAGTCGCAGTTCGGGCAGCGCCAGTCTTCCGGCAACGCCGCGAACGGAGTGCGGGGCTCGATCTGTGCCACCCCGTCGCCATCAGTGGGGTCATAGACCGTCCAGCAGATGCCGCATTCCAGCCGCGTGACATCGGCGACGTCCTGGCGCTTCTCGAACCCGCTCATTTGAAATAGGCCTCGATGATCTCCTGAAGCCGCTCAGCCGAGTCCTCGAAGTCCTCGTCAGCCGCAATCGCCACCGTCGGCACGCCGCCGACCTCCAGCGTATCGAGGATGATGGCGTCCATGGCGTTGAAGAACTGCACCGACCAGACATTGCGGATGCCCGTGGAGAGCACCCGGCAGCTACCATAGCCGCGAGAAGCCAGTTGGATCGGCCCGTTCTTGATCGTGTCCTGGAGAAAACTCATGTCGACCAGGCTCATCGGCAGCAGCGTGAAATTGATGATCTGCGAGCGGATGCCCGGCCGCCATGCGAGCGCCCGCTCGCGGATTTCCGCAAGCACCGGCAGCACGTTCATGGCACCTTCGGGGGCCTGCCCGATCTCGAAATCCGCAGCCGTGAGATCGGCAGCCGCGCGCTTCACGATCTCCGGGATCGGCCCGACCTCGAGATATTCGTGATTGGCGTCGAGCCGCACGCGCCAGATCCCGGCCAGCACAGATTCCTGGATCTGCGCCAATGATCCATCGGGCAGCGCAACGACGGCGGCCACTTCGCCCTCGCCCATCACGTCGGCGATCAGCTTGCGCTCGAGATCGTTGAGATTGCCAAGCCGGAACAGTTGCGTCGGCATGTCGGCCTTCTGGCTCGCGATCGCTGCGGCCACCTTCGACAACAGCTCGATGGCGTTCGGGCAGATCCTGGCGAGTTCCGCGCTGTCGAGCTTGGCAAGCTTGACCAAGGCACCGGCCGCGGTCAGACTGCCGCTCGTCGCGTTCAGGTTCTCATCGCCGATCGGAAACACGTTGATCGGCTGCTCCGCGCCATCGGGCGCAGTCCAGAAACCCGCTTTCACAGTTCGACACCTTGGCGGTATTGGGGAACGACGGTTGTCATGACAACGGCGTGCGTGCCGCGCGGACGGTCGATCAGCTTGGTGATGCGGTCGACATAGATCGACCAGTCCTGGATCTTCGCGATCAGCCCGGGTGTCTCGCCCTTGGCGACGAAGATCAGCGTCGGCTGCACGCGTACGCCAAAACGCTGGCCGAGTTCGCTCTCGGCACCGCGGGCGATCATCGCGGCACGCAACCGCCCCTTGAATGCCTCGATCAGCTCCGGCAGCACGACCGCGACGTCGGTCGCCTCCGGAAAACGCGCGGGGTCTCCTGCCGACAGCAACACGGCGATGGCGCGGGCCTCGTCGGTCGTATTCAGAAAACGATCGACCGTCGCAGCATCCACCTCCGGCAAGCCACGCCGCGCCAGTTCCTGCCTTCCCTGCTGCAATTTCATCAGACCTCCCCTGACAAGCTTATGATTCTGCTGGGAATAGGGATCAGCAAGGTACGTGCCAAGGACGGTTATCACCTTTCCTGATTTATCTAGTTGATTTGAATCATATATTTCCACGACAGAAGATGCATCAATCCCAGGACGGAAAGCTAATTTCCATATCG
Source organism: Bradyrhizobium sp. 147 (assembly GCF_023073935.1). Taxonomy (NCBI): domain Bacteria; kingdom Pseudomonadati; phylum Pseudomonadota; class Alphaproteobacteria; order Hyphomicrobiales; family Nitrobacteraceae; genus Bradyrhizobium; species Bradyrhizobium sp. 147. The sequence goes on from NZ_JADPKL010000092.1 coordinate 38,688, forward strand.
GATGAATGAACCTAGCAGATAGAAATTTATCTTCCGGCGAGGACGCGGGCTCTCGCGGAGCGGGCTGCCGCCCTAATCAAGCCGGAGATGCTCGGGCAGTTGCGGCTCGCGGTCAATGAGGTCGGCGAAGAAGCGATCGCAATCCTCGCCATTGATCGCCGCGCACAGACCGTCGATCGCGGCGCCGATCAGGCGCGCCTCGGCCTCATGCAGAAGCCGAACCGCGGTGTCGATAAAGACCAGCACCCTGGCACCGGCCGGCGGGTCCGAGAGCAGCAGCATCGAAACGCGCCGCTGCTCGCCTCGGAACTCGCACAGCGCCGATATCCCGTCAGTCTCAACGATCGTCATCGGCAAGCCGAGGCACATGGCGGATCTCCGATGGTGCAGCCGGTCAGGCCGGCCGCCCCCTCATCTCGTAATGCTGATGATCGATGTCGTTGGCGAGCAGCCGCTCCGATTCTGCCAACGGCGCGGTGCGCGGCATCACCTCGACGCCCCATTCGGCCAGGATCTCGCAACCAAGCTCGAGCGCCGGCGCGATCTGATCGCGCACCGGCTGTGTCAGCGGGCCACCCCAATCCTCGAGGTCGAGCGGCTGGCAGCCGATCAATACGAGATGTCGCGGACAACGGCCAAGCAGGTCGGCCGCGCTGATGACCTCCTGGAAGCCGGTCTGGTGCAAGCTCATCTTCTTGGCGCCGGTGAAACGCGGCACCTCGTCGTCGCGAACGAGCTTCAACTGCCCGGGCTCGAGCCCATAGTCGATCGCGTCGAACACGATCAAACGATCCGCATCCTCCAGGTAGTTCACGAGGTAGAGCCCCTGCGTGCCGCCGTCGAGAATGGTGACGTTGTCGGGCACGGCGTAGCGGCGGTGGAATTTCTCCACCGCGCGCACGCCAAAGCCTTCGTCGGCCCACAGGATGTTGCCGATGCCGAGCACCAGGATGCGGTTTGCTTGCGAAGATGTCGGCATCGGTATCATTCCAGTTTCTCAGTCGCGGAATTGCCGCTCGCCGGAGATCATCGAGGAGACGATGCTCTGGCGCGACATGATGTCCTCACGGACCGCGGCGTAGATGTGCACCATCACGAACACGACCAGCGCCCACATGCCGAGATGATGCCAGGTGTGAACGTCCTGGCTGTTCGGCCAAATCGCGAACACCCAGCCGAACAGCTTGTGCTGCCAACTGTCGATACCCGCACCTTCCGAATAGAGCGCAAAGCCGGTAACGATCATGAACGCCACGAACAGCGTGAAGCCCGTGAACATCGCGGTCCGCGCCAGCGGGTTGTGGCCGACATACATCTTCGGCTCGCGCTCCAGGAACGCATACCAGCGGATTTCATGCAGCACTTCCTTCCAGAAGTGCTTGCGATGCACCGGCAGATAGAAAATCTGCCGGGAATAGTGATCTCCGACGAAGGCCCACAGAATGCGGGCAAGGAAGAACACCGCCAGCACCTGCCCCGCCGCGAAATGGGCAAAGCGGATATAGCCCATCACGAAGTTCGCCGAGGCCTCCCCCTCGACCGACGGCAATGGCGTTCCGATCAGATAACCGGTCACCATCAGCACGATGATCGAGAACGCGTTCACCCAATGGCAGATCCGCACCGGCGCTTCGTAGACATAGACGGCGGGACGGCAGACCCCATGTTCGCCGGCCGCATCGGCCGCTATCGCGGAGAGGTCCGGCTCGGCTTCCGCCGGACGTGCAGCTACATCCATCATGGCGTTTCCCCTGCTTCACCTGACCTTGACGCTGGCCATTTCCTGGCCGTCCGGACTCATGACATGCGTGGAGCAGGCCAGGCACGGATCGAAGGAATGGATCGTGCGCAGAATCTCCAAAGGCTGCTCGGGATTGACCATCGGGGTGTTCATCAGCGAGGCCTCGAATGCACCGATGTTCCCTTGCGGATCGCGCGGTGAGCCGTTCCAGGTGGTCGGCACCACGCACTGGTAATTGTCGATCTTGGTTTCCTTGATCTTGATCCAGTGCGCGAGTGCGCCCCGCGGCGCCTCGGTGAAGTCAAAACCCTTGGCCTCCTTCGGCCAGCTCTCCGGCTTCCACTTGTCGACGTTCGCGGTCGAGCTGTCGCCGGCCTTGATGTTGGCGACGAGCTTGTCCTGGAAGTAACGCATTTGTCGTCCGGCCCAGACCGACTCCAGCGCGCGCGCCGCCGTCCGACCGAGCGTCGAGAACAGCGCCGATAGCGGAAGGTCCATATCCTTCAGGAACTTGTCGACAGGATCCTTGAACTCGGCCTTGTTCTGCGCATAGCCCACCACCCAACGCGCCAGCGGGCCGACCTCCATGGCGTGACCCCGCCAGCGCGGCGCCTTGATCCATGAATATTTTCCGCCCTCATCGAGCTGCTCGATCGCGGTCTTGGTGCCTTTCGCATTGGGCCCCAGCACGTAGTTCGGCTCGGTTACGCCGTCCCAGGGATGCAGTCCCTTGGTTTCGTCGGGATATTTGTACCAGGAGTGAACCACGAACTCCTGGATCTCATCGGGGTTGGCATGATCGACGGGAAGCACCTCCGAGAGATTGCCGTTTATGATGGCGCCCCGCGGCAGCTTCAGGCTCTTGGAGGAGTAGTCGTTGGCGTGTTCCGGCACGTCGCCATAAGAGAGTACGCTCTTGCCGGAAAGACCGCCGCCGTAGAGCCAGTCCTTGTAGAACGAACCGATCGCCGCCACGTCGGGCAGGTAGACCTGCTCGTTGAACTCGATCAGGCGATCGATGATCGACGAGATCAGGTTCAGGCGCTCGATGTTGATGGCACCGACCGCGCCCGTGCCGTCGACGTTGATCGGAGAGGGCACGCCGCCCACGAGCCAGTTCGGATGCGGATTCTTGCCGCCGAAGATGGTTTGGATCTTGACGATCTCCTTCTGGAAATCGAGCGCCTCCAGATAGTGCGCGACCGCCATCAGATTGGCCTCAGGCGGCAGCTTGTAGGCCTTGCTGCCCCAATAGCCGTTCTTGAAGGGCCCCAACTGCCCCGACTCGAAGAACTTCTTGAGACGGGTTTGCAGGTCCTTGAAGTAACCTGGCGACGACAACGGCCAGCTCGAGATCGACTGCGCGAGCGTCGAGGTTGCCCGCGGGTCGGCCGAAAGCGCGCAGACCAAATCGACCCAATCCAGCGCGTGCAGGTGATAGAAGTGAACGACGTGGTCGTGCACCTGCAAGGCAAGCTGCATCAGATTGCGGATCGAATTGGCGTTCTCCGGAATGGTGATCCCGAGCGCGTTCTCGACCGCGCGCACCGACGTCAGCGCGTGCGTGCCGGTGCAGACGCCGCAGATCCGTTCCGTGAACGCCCAGGCGTCGCGGGGATCGCGATCCTTCAGGATCACCTCGATCCCACGCCACATCGTGCCGCTGGAGACTGCGTTTCGGATGACGTTATCGGCGTCGACATTGACCTCGACGCGCATGTGACCTTCGATACGGGTCACCGGATCGACGACGATGCGCTTGCCGGAATTGTCGCGATTGAAGCCGTTGGGAGTCTGGATACCCATGATTTTGCTACTCTTGGATCTCTTTGGCGCTTAGCTGGTGTGGTGCGCGTCTTCGCGCTTGCCGGCGAGCCGCTTCACCGCGGTCACCGCTGCATGCGCGGCGACTGCCGCACCGACGGCTCCGGCCGCCACCATGCCGATCTGGTCGGCGTTCTTCTCGATGCCGAACTGCTTGATGTTGGTGAGACGGTCGTAGAACGAACCCTTGTCCCAGAATCCGTCTTCCGAGCAGCCGATGCAGCCATGGCCCGACTGGATCGGGAAGGAGACGCCGCCATTCCAGCGCACGGTCGAGCAGGCGTTGTAGGTGGTCGGGCCCTTGCAGCCCATCTTGTAGAGACAATAGCCCTTGCGCGCCGCCTCGTCGTCCCACTCCTCGACGAATTGGCCGGCGTCGAAATGCGACCGCCGGTAGCACTTGTCGTGGATACGCTGCGAGTAAAACATCTTCGGCCGGCCCTGACGATCGAGCTCGGGCAATTTGCCGAAAGTGGTGATGAAGGTGATGGCGCCGGTCATCACTTCAGCGATCGGGGGGCATCCCGGCACCTTGATGATCGGCTTGTTGGCGATGACCTTGTCGATGGGCGTCGCCTGCGTCGGATTGGGCTTGGCCGCCTGCACGCAGCCCCACGAGGCGCAAGCGCCCCAGGCGATGATCGCCATCGCATCCTCCGCCACCATCTTCAGCTTCTCGACGAACGGCTTGCCGCCGTCGATGCAGAACATGCCGCCTTCGTTCAGCGGCGGATTGCCTTCCACCGCGAGAATGTATTGCCCTTTGTGCTTGGCGCGGGTCTCTTCGAGGATCGCCTCCGCCTGGTGGCCTGCGGCCGCCATGATGGTGCCGTCATAGTCGAGCGAGATCATCGAGAGCACGGCATCCTTCACCAGCGGGTGCGCGGAACGAATGAAGCTCTCGGAACAGCAGGTGCATTCGAGCCCGTGCATCCAGATCACCGGCACGCGCGGCTTGGTCTCGAGCGCGTTCGCGATGCGGCTCGCCCCCAGGGGCCCGAGGCCGAGACTCGTCGCAGTCAGGCTGCAAAATTTGTGAAAGCTCCGACGCGTGATACCTTGTCGCCTGATCACGCTGTAAAACGTTTCCGTCGCCGCGCCCATGAATCGTCCCGCCTCGGCTTTGACTTTCTATGACGCCAAGGACAGCAAGAAGCAGGCCAAGCACCGGGAGCGTAAGGAAAGTAGAGTGATACCAAATTGTTGCAGATTTGAATTGCTCGAATTGCGGTGCGCGCGCATGCCCCGACCGAGAAAACGGAAACAATTCGATTTCAGGCGACAACGAAGTTTCCGTCCCCGCGCGAGAGACCACTCAATGCGCGGTGCACGCCATCCAGGGATCGAACGAGCGCACGACGTGCTGGATGGCGACCGAGCGTGCGCCGGCGCCGCCGACATCAGTGCCGATCAGCGCCTGCTCCAGCGGGCCGCCGACATCGGCCGGCTGGAAGGCCAGACTATGCGGCCATTTCCCGGCGAAGATACCCATAGGTTCGAGCAGCCGCGCCCGCCGGCAACACATCGCGTGCCGCAGGCCGCGCGTCGCTGCGAAACGGTCCCGTGTCTCCTCATGCCAGGAGTGCGCGGCACAGGCCTCGCGAGCGAAGTCCGGCATGAAGAAGATGTAGAAGTGCGTGAGATGATCGCCGGCCTTCTCCGCCTCATGCGCGAGATTGGTGGCGAGAATCCCGTTCGGCGCGACCTCGGCCGCCATCGCATCGCGAAGAGCGACAGCCGCGGCGACCGACTGCGAGACCGAGCAGATGCCGCAGATCCGCGGCGCCAGCGCCCGCGCTTCGATGGGCGGACGCGCCTCCAGGATCTGCTCGAAGCCGCCACGGCGGCGCCGTCACCTACGCGCGCATGGCCCGCCCACTCTCGACATCGAGGCCAACTTCGAGATCGCCCTCGACGCGTTGAGGGGACCATCGTGAAGCGCGTCATGGCGTGCGCTTGGCCGTCGGGCGGCCGGGCAGCACGACAGCGGTCGCATTCAGCCGCACCCGCCGCGGCGTCGCCGACTTCGACAGGGCCGCGAGCGCCACGAACGAGGTCTTGGGCATGTCGGTCGGAAGTCCGACCGGAATGCCGGCAAGCTTTGCGGATGTCTCTCTCCACAGTGAAACGCGAAGCGACTTGCTCCGGCGGACCTCCCTCGGTACATCTGGTGCGTACGCGCGATGTTGGAAAGACAATCAATCTTCGACTTGCTTTTTGACGCGACAGATCTTCTTCAACGGAACCACGTGCCCGAGCTGGCTTATCGGCCCGATATGTGCAGTTTTCGCTTCGCTGGCGAGTACGCCTGAATTCCAACAGCGCAAAGCGAAGGCGCCTCCGAACAGACACGTGGACAAACGTTGGAATGGCTCATCGCCCACTTGGATGAATTTCAAGCAGGGCGAGGGCCGGCGCGACTCCGGTTCGCACTCCACGCCCGTGCTGCCGTCCGCAAGCCCTGTCCTGACGCCTCAGTGAGCAAACAGAGCGCAGCGGCTATACTCAACATACGAGAGGCGGTGATCGGCTTTCGAGCGGGCGCTAACGAATAACTAGGCCAAAGGGGCGACACCTTATGCTCTTAAGAAGTTGGAACGCGGCCCTGGGCCTCAGCGGGGTCAATGCCTAGATCTTGTGATCTGCGGCAGCCGCTTTATCGGCAAGGTCCTCGCGAACCGACGCACTATGTCGCCGCGGGGCAGTGTCTAGCGCACCCTCAACGCGCCCCTCGCCGGCACATATCGCCGCGGCTTAGCCCAGAGTATAGTATGCAGAGACGTGGCTTGCCCCATCAATGCTTGCCTGTAGAGACCGTTCGGGCCTCGGCTGATCCGAACTCCTCTTCAATCGCGGGACACACCAACTGCACGTCCGGCTCGAAGACGAAGCCGCGTAGCACAAGCGTCATTTCAGCTTGATCTGGACGTCACCACGTCAGAATGCCTTCGGCAATGCCGAAGCCGCACGACTTTCCGGTCGCGTTAGTGTCGAGATCGCAGCAATGACCAGAACAAAAATTTAGCTGTCGGTGAAGCTCCACTGTCACATTCAACGGGTCCTAGTCATTGTATTCGTTTTGGGCACAGCTGAGCCACTGACCGCCACCTCAAAACTAAACATCGTTACCGTCTTGATGGACCATCAGGAGGCTGGGACATGCTGGGCCCTCATCGTTTGATTCTAAGTTTTCAGGATTTTGCGCCATGTCATATCCACCCCCTCAAACCAAGCTGCATGCTGTGCTGAAAGGTGCTCTGGAGGATGCTGTCCGGATGGTGCCTGAAGCAAAGCGGACGTCTTCATTGAAGGCTTGCCTCGCCGAGAAGGTTCTAACTCTGGCCGCGCGGGGCGAGAGCAATCCAACGATCCTAACTCGTCTCGCCGTGCTGACAGTGCAGAAATCCTGCCATGGCTGTTACGGATGTGAAAGGTGGTAGTCGCACGGGGGAGCCCGCGAGGCGCGAATTGATTAATTTGAACTGGAAGGCCGGGCTTTCTGGCGTCACAGTAGCGCGGTTGGCGATACGCTTTTCGCTGACGTGATGGGAGACTCGTTCACTATGTCATAGCGTCCGCGTGACCCAGTAGCGGCCACCCACGCCGAGGCCAAACTTAACGCATATAAAATATGACAGAACTTCCTTCGATCTGTAAAGCGCCACTGCCTCGCTTCGGGAATGTCGTTTTCGCGACACATGAGCGTGCATTGAAACACGACCGCGTCGGAATCGAACACAACACACATTTGCCGAATACCGGAGTGCACATGCAGGGAGGACCAGACTTTGATGACGGAAACGGTCGCCTTGATCACGCAGGCGAATACTACCCAAGAGCCTAAGTACTGTTCGCTCGAAACGTCGGCTGGTTTTGCGACGTGATATCCGCGAAGATCCGCAGCATCCCACACAATGGCGCTCGCGTCGGTGTAGATGGGCTCCGTCGCAGAGATGGACCCGCGAGGGCCATCGCCGCAATCCTTTAGTCGAGCTTCGCTGGGATCGCTCCAACCGCAACTTAAACTTGCGTAGGCGGACGCGAGCGCGAAAAGGCCCCTGGGAGAAGCGCGCGATCGAAGTCCTCGAGGATGGTGCTCGCAGGTACAGCTGGTTATGATCGGCGGAAAGAGTTGCTGTGCAACGCTCCAGCAGCAGCCGTCACCTGTAGCGGGCAAGATCAACGCATGAACAGCACCTCTTCACCAGTCAATGCGATCGCAGCCGAGCTTGGCCGCCTCGATCCCGCATACGCGCCGACGCCACTCCTGAACCTTCCGACGCTTGCGGAGCGGCTCGGAGTGGCGCAGGTGCTAGCGAAAGACGAGGGCCGCCGCATGCTCGGCAGCTTCAAGTCGCTTGGTGGCACCTATGCCGGGTTGCGCGCGCTCGCCCGGGCCTCGCGCATGCAGTTGGCCGACCTTCTCGCGGCCCGACCTAAGGGGCAGCCGACCCTGGTCTGCGCCAGTGACGGTAATCACGGGCTCGCGGTAGCTGCCGCCGCGCGCTTTGCCGGGGCGCCCGCCCGCGTGTTCCTGCACGAGGGCGTGCCGAACGCGCGCGCGCGCCGCATCGAGAATCAGGGTGCCGAGATCGTCTGGGTGCCGGGCACCTACGACAATGCAGTTGATGCGGCCGCAGCCGCGGCCTGCCAGGGCGCCGGCATTCTTGTCGCCGACACGACCGACGATCCGAACGATCCCATCGTTTGCGACGTCATGGCGGGATACGGCGTTACGGCGGCGGAAATCCGCGATCAAGTAGACTTCGCCGGCCATGGGCGTCCGACACACGTCTTTATACAAGCTGGTGTCGGCGGACTCGCCGCTGCCATCGCCGAGGGCCTCTCGGGCTGGCTGGCACCTCCGGGATGCATCGTGACGGTCGAGCCGGAAACCGCCGCGTGTCTTGCGCCCGCGCTCGCGGCCGGTCACCCGATTCGGGTGATGGGCGATCTCCGAACATCCGCGGAGATGCTCTCCTGCGGCCAGGCGAGTGCGCCCGCCGTTGCGGTGCTCAGGCGTCACGGCGCTCGGGCCATCACCGTGCCCGAGGCGGAATTGGTGGATGCTGTTCGCGTACTCTCCGCCCATGATGGCCTCGCCACCACGCCGTCCGGTGCAGCGGGCCTGGCGGGTGCTATGGCTGCGCTCGCAGACCCGAGCCATACAAGCGATCTCGGACTCGACCGGTCGAGCCGCATTCTCGTCCTCCTCACCGAATGCGCCTGGGAGGACCGAACGTGAGCACCGCGATCTTCGCTCCTAGTTCGACTTGCATCCTCTCAGTGAGGCCATGTCTGGCAGGCTCGAGGCTTCATGATTAGATCATCGGCGGTCCGTCTCCGGCTCCGGAACCAGCGGCGCGCCCCCGACGGAAACCGGCCCTTCTGGTTTAGGCGGGCGAGTGGCTCTTGTAGTCGGCTTTGATGCGGCCTGGGCTGCCGGCGGACGAATATCTGCAGGAAGAGGCGCAGCAATGTTCTGCAGAGACTCAATTCTTGAGGTCAGGGCTGCGATTTGATCTAACATCCGTTTCAAATCGGCTTGCTGCGCATCGATGTTGCGGTTAAGCGCTGAAATCTCCTCGCTCACCTCCTGTTGCCCCGATCGGATCTCCGAAAGCGCTGCCTTGTCTTCAGGTGACAACGCCGGCATTGGGACGACTTCACGTGCCGTTAACGCCTCGATCATTCGGTCGATATGGGGCCAGTAAAATGCACCCCCAACGCATAGCCCGATGAAGACGGCGATAAATCCAAAAACCCACGGAAGGCGTCTTGATGACTTCTGCAAGACGGGCGGCAACTCCGAACCGTTCGCTTGATCAATCACATTCATCATTCTTTCTCTCGATCTATAATAGCTCTCGTTGCCGAGATAATAGATGACGGTCAAGAGCGTCCATGTGAAAGTAATTGGCATGCGCACAAAGATATCGGGAAAGATCATGCCGCTTCAGCGTCCATCTCGTTCAACAAATCGATGTTTAACCGCGCCAACAGGCACTCGGCGCATTAACGCTGCACAGGCAATGAAAAAACGCACGATACGATCGCGGCCATAGCTCTAAGTACACTCGCGGTGGCGCGGGCTCCTCCGCACAGGCCGCAATCTGCGGGCGCTCTATCGAAAGATAAACAAGCACGCTCGCAGAAGGCGGGCTCAGCTTCTCAGATCAACTCTGCGCCTGAATGGATGGCTTTAGCGCGCTTCACCATCTAAATCCTGCTGGTCCGCCATGGAGCAAACAGGAGAGCCTGCGGCAGCGATCAGGTTGAAATCGGGCGAGAGCCGATCTCGACATACTCGGAGTTTTAATATGCGAGGCCAGACAGCCGCTGGGACAGTCCGACGTCGACGAGGCGTCCGACGACGATCCCGTGCGAATACCGTTCGATGATCTCGTCGACTTCGCATTCGAGTGCAGCCAATGCCTCGCCAAGCAAGGGCACGCCACTGGCACCTCTCGTCCAGGAGAAACCGTCGAAACGCTCTTTGCCTTTGAATCGGCCATTACTGAAGCGTTCGGCAATGTCGCGTTGATCCGCGCCAAGGATATTCGCTCCAAAGGTCCTGTGGCGCGCAATTAGAGAAAACGAGGAGGCTTGCCTGTTGATGTTGACGAGAAGCTGCGGAGGATCGACGCTGAGCGAGGTAACCCGTTGAAGTTTGCGGGGACCCAGCGCGGCCCCTCGATCTTTGTCTGGCTTTTCACAGCCGTGTACGAAAGAAGACATCGCGCGCCGTGGCGCATGGCGAGCTGTTTCAAAGCGTAATCAGGCGGTTCAACGCGTGGGGAGCGCTGGCATGGTCGTTGCTCTCGCAGCCGGCAACAACGGCGCTGGCTACTCCCCTTCTGGCGCGCGAGGAATGGTGCAATATGAGCTTGGTAAGATCATTGGAAAGTGCGGAAGTTGATGCCTTCTATACGTTCGATGAGGGGCGTCTTGCATCCGTCACGCGCGAATTCACCGAGCATTTCTCAGGACGCGTGCTGTATGCGGTGAAGGCGAATCCGTTGCCCAAAATTCTTCACGCGGTCTCTCGCGCTGGAGTGGCCGGATTCGACGTGGCGTCGCTGGCCGAAGCCCGCCTTGTCCATTCGACTGTTCCCCGGGCCTGTTCATGGTTCATGAATCCCGTGAAATCTCGTCGCGATATCGAACGGACGTTCCGAGATCTGGGGGTTCGCGACTATGTCATCGATTGCGAAGCCGAGCTGCGGAAGCTCCTTGAGGTGCTGCCGTCGCATGATCCGGAAATACGAATCTACGTCCGGTTCAAGTGTAGCGGGACGTGCGCCATCTTAGACTTAAACGGCAAGTTTGGTGTCTCGCCCGCCGAAGCGAGCCGTCTGCTGGGTCTCGTCAACGCGCAATCGCGCTGGACCACGGGCTTGGCCTTTCACCCAGGTTCCCAAACGATCGTTGTCGATCCGTACCTGCATGGCATTCGGGCGGCCGTCGACATTATTGAAGCTGTTTCTCCGGCTCCCACAGCGCTCGATATTGGTGGCGGCTTTCCCGGCCATTATCTGAACGTCCCCTATAACTCTCCCTTGAGCATGCTCTCCGACATCACGAAACTTGTGCGCGAAACGGATGCACTGAAGCGTGTTGAACTCTTGTGTGAGCCCGGACGAGCACTGGTTCATGATAGCATCTCTTTGTTTTGCCGGGTGATCTTAAGAAAAGACGGGGCGCTCTACTGCGGCGCGGGCATCTACAGCGGGCTCTCACCTGCCCGGCAATATTTTCTGCTCCCCGCCCGTGCTTGGCGTGGGGGACGGCCGATCCAGACTGAGGAGTGGCAGGACTTCATCATCTTCGGCCCAACTTGCGACGGCACGGACAGGCTTGGATTCTCGTATTCACTGCCACGCGATTTGCACGAAGGCGATTGGATTGAATTCCAGAATGTGGGCGCCTATACGCAAATGGCGAGATTCAACGGGTTCTCGGTCGATAAGATCGTGGCTGTAGGGCAGGATGAACTTACCGTGTTGCCCGCCGCGTAGTTGCTCATGAACATACTAATCAGGTGAATTCTAAAGTTCGCCACATAAAGTCTGGTGGGCTTTGTGGTGGCAGAAGTTGGCGATGTCTCGTTTTGTAACCAGAGCGAACTGGCATAGAATGAGCCAGTGCATGGCGAAGCGGTAGGGCCTCGTGACCTCGCAGTGGCAATATCAAGTTAGGTTTGATGTCCGCGATACTGCGGTAGCGGAATCAATACGTCGAAATTTTCGCGATCCGGCACTGAGGCCTCTATTCGATATACTCACGGCGCATGGTGCGGCACCGAAATGTCAGTTCGACGCCTTTGCGGAGTATGTCGCCGCGGCAGAGGAAAACGGCGTCAAAGTTATCCGCTCTATCGGTGGACGAAGGCAACGATCGAAGATCCGAAGAAGAAGGAAAAATATCTGAAATCCTTTACGCTCTACGTGGATGATCAAGAGGTCTATGAAAGGGAGATTGCTGACGCGCTAGAAGCGGACTTGCAGCCGGTCGCCCGTAGCGGGATCATCAGTCAAATATCTAAGTTCGACAGCAATCCTGCCAACAATCCTCAACCGCCAGAACGCTCCCGCGAGTGAGGCTAGCTCGCTATGCGGGTGAGTTGAGACGACCGCTCCTGGGCCCATCGCGACATTTTGCGCTGGGTGTATGGGTACCTCACACCCGTTTTGCCTTTAGAGCGTTTCACATTTTGACTGAAGCATAACCAGCGTTAGCGAAGTAGTTGGCGCATTCGCGAGGCTGGATGTCCTGGACGAGGTGACCGATGTGGCGCCAAGTATCCTCGATGGTGCGCTTCTGAGCCTGCCGCATCCAGTGTTTGATCTTGGAGAAAGCCTGTTCGATCGGGTTGAGGTCGGGCGAGTATGGCGGCAGGTACCAGAGCCTGGCGCCAGCAGTCTGGATCATCTGCCTGACAGCTTTCGACTTGTGGCTTCCGAGATTGCCGAGAATGACGATGTCGCCTTCGCGCAGAGTTGGCAGGAGCAGGTGCTCTATATAAGCGCGGAAGCATTCGCCGTTGATCGGGCCGTCGAAGACGCAGGGCGCCGTGAGTTGGTCATGGCGGAGCGCGCCGAGGAATGTGAGGGTGCGCCAGTGATCGTGCGGCGCGAAGCCGCGCAGGCGAGCCCCTTTGGGGCCCCAGCCCCGCAAAGGGGCCATGTTGGTCTTGATCCAGGTCTCATCGATGAAGACGAGCCGGCCCGGACCGAGCCCGGCCTGCCAGGATCGCCAGCGCTGGCGCCTACGAGAGACGTCGGCGCGAGCCTGTTCGAGGGCGAACAGTGTTTTTTTTTGAACCGAAGCCCTTCCCGGCGCAGGAACAGCCAGACCGCGTTGTGCGAGACCTTGACCCCGCGGGCTGCCAGTTCCGCCTTCAGACCATGTAGCGTCAGGTGCGGCGTCTGAGTGATCCGCTCGACGATGAAGGCGCGGTGCGAATCAAGCACAGGTTTGCGATGCCCGCCCATCTTGCCGGGCACAACCGAGCCCGTCGCCCGCTGGCGCTGGGACCACTTCACAACCGACGAGACCGCAACACCAAACCGTCCCGCCACAGACCGGCAGCTCTCGCCCGCCAAAACAGACGCCACCACACGCTCGCGAAGATCCAGGGAAAGAGGTCGGGTCATGCGATGCTGGCCTCCAATCCAGTCAGCATCTTGAATCACAAACCGCCAAAAACCGGAATCCCCTCCGATTCAATTAAGCAATGAAACGCTCTAGGCAAAGTTAAGCTAGCCGATCGAGAGATGACGAATCGCGGTCTATAAGAACGGGCGTTATCTGCGCGAGTCTAACAGCGAGCCATTTGACCAGAATCATGAGCGAGGAGCCACGGCTCCCTATGCCGGAATTTACCGGTGCATGGGCTGGCATCGCGAGATCGGCATCGTAGCGGACCACGTCTTACCGCCACAAGGACATCATACGCACGCGGTGCATTTTTCAAGCGTGACCACCCGGTTCGCAGACTTACTCGGAAATACAAGGAATATTGATTTTGGCGACTGAGTGGGCCTATCTTTTCGACTTTGCAAGCCTAACAGCCTGCATTGAACGCGGCGGCATTTTCGCGGCTAGCTTAGAGCAAGCGCATCAGCTGTCAGCCGTTTCATAATTGCGATGGAATTGGTGGGTAATTCTTTGGAATGCGTGGACTTCTGATCGTTTTTGTGGCGCTTACAATAGTGTTGGCGGCACGCGGCCGACACCAAGATGGCTTTGTGCCGCGGCTGACCGCGTCCATGCCGCCAGTCAACGTGCCCTAGTCTTATGATCGTGCTCGAGTAGCGCGACCATTTGACTTTCCGCTGACAGATCCGGGCAGCCGGCTTTCCCGCAGCCCCGCTCTTCCGGGGACAACCCGCGTCATATCCGCGCCTGTGCCCAATGTGAGCGGCGTCTTACCATCCGGCGGTGAGCCAAGCGCATCTGTCGGACGCGCGTTTCTATGAACCAGCCACAGCGAGCTTCACGACAGTCGCTGATGACCGGGCTCATCTTGCATGAGCCTAGGATTTGGGACATTTGCACTCTATGTCACTCGTTCGGACGGGCTTCGGGTACCGAAGCCTGTCGCCGCCTATTTCGATACGTCACATTTTGACGTAAGGTGCGATTCAAGCGCCTTAGATAGCTTGTCGTGTGAGACTTTTCGGACGACTCGGTTGTGTCGCAGGTAATCCGAGGCGCACAGTATGTGTACGATGTCCAACATGAATCCTATCAAGCTCCAAAGCTAAAGACGCGCCCAAAGCACAAGGCAGCATCTTAAGTCTAGCTTTAAGGTCACGTGGCGAATGCAAGTCGATGTGTTCGGCGCCGAAGGTCGGCGGCGATGGAGTTGCGACGAGAAGGTTCGTCATGTCGGATGGACCTTGCAGGCTGGCGAGACGGTCTGCGGCGTCGCGCGCCGGTACGGGGTGGCTCACAGCCTGCTGTTCACCAGGCTTCGACAAGTGCACCAGGGGCGACCGGGCGGAGATTCCGTGCAGCTCTTGTTCCTGTCGAGATCACAACTACGCTGACTCCGGTATTGATCAGCACGCCGCCACCGGCGTCTTCACAGCTCGCCCATCGCTTCAGGATTTAGTTGAACGCCTTGGCCAGGTCATGGCCGCCGGACAGTTTGGCGAGCTGTTTGCGCATATAGACCTATCGCGATGCCGGCATGCCCTTTCGCGCAAACCGGGGCATCGGCGCGCACGCTGTCTGGAGCACGGGCGATCCGCCCAGCAGCGACTTCGGCGCGCAAAGGTGATCTGATACTGGACGAGGTGCCGAACGATCTGCGCTAGCTCTCGCAGCCAGCGTTGCCTGGCCTCGAGTTGCTGAGTATCGGATCATCGATCAAGCGGAGCGATACCTCCAATTCCCGACCTCCGCGTTAGGTTCTAAACGCATCGCAATCTTAGAACGAAATCAGCCGACGATTCTCATTTGAACCGGCACCAGATCGGCGGGCCTTTACCATCTCGAATTTAGGGCAGAGGAATTGAACTGTAGATGACATTAGGTCGAGAGACAGAGCCATAGGACTCACTCAGAAGAAGAACGACGCTCGGCGGCAAACTCGAAGAGGTGATTTGGGGCAGCCCCACAGAGATCCCGCGGGCCCAGCCGATTTTCCTGCTACAAACACTTGTTCCCCAAAAAATCGGTCCTATTTCAGCTGCGCCTGCATTGGCACTCGCAGGCAGCGATTGCTAGCAATCGTGAAATTTTCAACGCGTGTAAATGCTTAGGAGATCTGTATGGAATTCCGTCCGCTTCACGACCGGGTCGTGGTCAAGCGCATCGACGCAGAAGAAAAGACCGCTGGCGGCATCATCATTCCGGACACTGCCAAGGAAAAGCCTTCGCAAGGTGAAGTCATCGCCGTCGGCCCCGGAGGCCGCGACGAGAGTGGCAAGCTGATCCCGATCGACGTCCTGGTCGGCGACCGCGTCCTGTTCGGCAAGTGGTCAGGCACCGAGGTCAAGATCGACGGCCAAGAGCTGTTGATCATGAAGGAGAGCGACATCCTGGGCGTTCTCACGGACGCGTCCGCCAAGAAGAAGGCCGCCTAAACCATCGCTCGCACCGCTCATCCTGAGGAGCGCCTGCTGGGCGTCGCCAAGGGTGAGACCAAGTAAAACATTCAGGAAAACCCACATGTCAGCCAAAGAAGTCAAGTTCGGCGTAGACGCCCGCGACCGCATGTTGCGCGGCGTCGAAATTCTCAACAACGCGGTAAAGGTCACGCTCGGCCCCAAGGGCCGCAACGTCGTGCTCGACAAGTCGTTCGGCGCTCCCCGCATCACCAAGGACGGCGTCACCGTCGCCAAGGAGATCGAGCTCGACGACAAGTTCGAGAACATGGGTGCGCAGATGGTGCGCGAAGTCGCCTCCAAGTCCGCCGATGCGGCCGGCGACGGCACCACCACCGCAACGGTGCTTGCCGCTGCGATCGTTCGTGAAGGCGCCAAGTCGGTTGCCGCCGGCATGAACCCGATGGACCTGAAACGTGGTATCGACCTGGCCGTGGAAGCCGTGGTCGCCGACCTCGTCAAGAACTCCAAGAAGGTTACCTCGAACGACGAAATCGCCCAGGTCGGCACCATTTCCGCCAACGGCGACGCCGAGATCGGCAAGTTCCTCTCCGACGCCATGAAGAAGGTCGGCGTC
>NZ_JADPKL010000111.1:0-682 GCF_023073935.1 Bradyrhizobium sp. 147
CCGCCACGATCAGAACCGCAGAACAACCAGGATTTTCGTCCGAGAGCTATACCTCTTAATCCTCGCTCGGCGGCATTGTTGGAGAGGCACACGCGGCCGTCCTCGAGGAATAGGGTGAAGCTCGCCCAGCGCTTCAGGATATAGTTGAACGCCTTAGCCAGGTCGTGCCCATGGGACAGCTTGGCGAGCTGCTCCCGCATATAGACCTGAAGGTCCTCGACCAGAGGTCGGCTCAGCGTCTGCCGAACCTGAACGCGTTCCTCGGCACTCCTGCCATTGATGGAGCGTTCGATCTCGAACAGCGCATCGATCCGCCGCACGACCTCGACCGCGATGGGCGAGAGCGGGATCTCCTTCTTGGCGGTGGCCTTGCGACGCGCATTCTCTTCGACATCGGCCATGGCGAAGAACGGGCGCCGCGCATGGACCCAACACGCCGCTTCGCGGATCGGTCCAGGGTGGCGTCCCCCCAGATAGAGCTGGTTGTACCCGTCATAGGCGTCGGCCCGCAGGATGCCGGCATATCGGGCCAGATGCGCCTGGGGATGCTCGCCCTTGCGATCACGCGAGTAGTAGAACATCGCCGCCAGCGGACCCGCACCGCTAAACGGCCGGTCGTCCCGGACGTAGATCCAGCATCGTGCCGTATCGGTCTTGCCCTTGGCCAGCACTGGCACGGTCG
>NZ_JADPKL010000049.1:0-54716 GCF_023073935.1 Bradyrhizobium sp. 147
GACCTGCGCGGCGAATCCTACGGCCTGCTCATCGACCAGATCGGCGAGGTGCTGCGCCTGCCCGAGGACGGCAAGGAAGACAACCCCGTCAACCTCGACCCCCGCATGGCCAAGCTCGCCGGCGGCGTCCACCGCCTCGACGGCCAGCTCATGGTCGTCCTCGACGTCGATCGCGTCCTCGAGCTCGAAACCAAAGTGCAAATGGCTGCGTGAGCCAACCGAAACATCGAAGCCGGAGAACCGAAATGAAGACGTGTTTGGTGGTCGATGATTCCAGTGTCGTGCGCAAGATCGCGCGCCGGATCCTGGAAGGCCTCGAGTTCGAGGTCACCGAGGCCGAGGACGGGTCGAAGGCGCTCGAAATCTGCCAGCGCAAGCTGCCCGATGCGGTGCTGCTCGACTGGAACATGCCCGTGATGGACGGCTTCGAGTTCATGGGCCACATGCGTCGCCTGCCCGGCGGCGACCAGCCCAAGGTGGTGTTCTGCACCACCGAGAACAACGTGGCTCATATCGCCCAGGCGCTCAGCGGCGGCGCCAACGAGTACATCATGAAGCCCTTCGACAAGGACATTATCGCCGATAAATTCGCTGAAGTTGGTTTGATCCCGGTCGGACAAGCCATGGTCTGAGTGTGTCTGGCCCGCGTGTCTTGGCCAGAGTGTCCCCTGTACAGTTTCGAAGAGGCCATCAGTGACGCCGACCGAGTATGAGTATCTGCGCAAGTTCCTAAAGGATAATTCCGGTCTCGACCTGTCCGCGGACAAGCAATACCTGATCGAAAGCCGTCTCCTGCCGCTCGCCCGCAAGGCCGGGTTCTCCGGCATCGCCGAGCTTGTGCAGAAGCTGCAAGCCGGCTCGCGCCCGCTGATCACCGACGTGGTCGAAGCCATGACCACCAACGAGACCTTCTTCTTTCGCGACAAGGTGCCGTTCGATCATTTCCGCGACACGATCATGCCCGAGGTCATCAAGGCGCGCGCCGGCCGCCGCAGCGTGCGCATCTGGTGCGCCGCCGGCTCGACCGGGCAGGAGCCCTATTCGCTGGCGATGTGCCTCAAGGAGATGGGCGCGGCCCTCACCGGCTGGCGCATCGAGATCATCGCGACCGATCTGTCGCAGGAGGTGCTGGAAAAGGCCAAGGCCGGGGTCTACAGCCAGTTCGAGGTGCAGCGTGGCCTGCCGATTCAGATGCTGGTCAAATATTTCAAGCAGACCGGCGAGACCTGGCAGATCAATCCCGAATTGCGGGCGATGATCCAGCATCGGCAGCTCAATTTGCTGCATGATTTTGCCCAGCTCGGCACCTTCGACGTGATCTTCTGCCGCAACGTGCTGATCTATTTCGACCAGGACACCAAGATCAACGTCTTCAACCGTCTGGCGCGCCAGATCGAGCCCGATGGCTTCCTGGTGCTGGGTGCAGCCGAGACCGTGGTCGGACTGACCGACACGTTCAGGCCGATTGCGGAACGGCGCGGCCTCTACAAGCCGAACGATCCGCGCACGGCGGCAGCCAAGCCGGCTCTGGCCGGCGTGGCCCCGCGCCTCGCGGTGATGGCAGGACGGTAAGCATGGCCGAGGATGGAAAAGGTGCGGAGCGCGTGACGTTCAGCCGTGGCTATGACGTCTGCATCATGGCGATCGACGGCACCTGGCGGCGCGACTGCAAGCTCAACGCGATCTCCGATACCGACGCCATCCTCACGGTGGAAGGCTCGATCCAGGGGCTGAACCTGAAAGAGTTCTTCCTGCTGCTGTCGTCAACCGGCCTCGCCTACCGCCGCTGCGAGCTGGTGCGCGTCAACGGCGCCGAGATGGACATCCAGTTCCTGCGCGGCAAGAACCGGAAGAAGCGCGGCGCGGCCGGAGGCCATGACGCCGCGGCCTGATCGGGGCGTGGCTGCCGCCGCGCTTTCCGCCATGTTGCTTTAGATTTGCTGAAACATCCGAACCAATTTGCCGGAGCAGCTTTACGTCATCTAAGCGCGAGCCGTGTAGCCATTGCTGGTCTCAATCTCAGGATACGGCAATGCCCAGAAGCTCTCTCTCCCCGATCCCGTCAAACCTGCCCGACGTCGCCGAGCGGCGTGCGCTTCAGCTCCTGGTGGTCGATGACGACGCCACGCAGCGCAGCCTGATCACAGTCGCCGCCAAGCAGGCCGGCCACGAAGTCACCGTGGCGCCGTCGGTGGCGGAAGCGATCAAGAAGCTTCGCGCCGCGCGCTTCGACTGCGTTACGCTCGACCTCGTGCTGGAGGATGGCGACGGCATCGACGTGCTGCGCGAGATGAAAGAGGCGAAATTCGCCGGCGCCGTGATCGTGATCAGCGGTATGGACGGCAAGCGCCGCAGTGCTGCCCGCAGCTTCGCCCGTTCCGTCGGGATCGAGCTCCAGAGTCTGCCGAAGCCGCTGGATCTCGCGGCCCTGCGCATCAGCCTCGCTAATCTTAGCAAGACCGCGATGGGCTTGCCCGCCATCCATACTTGGGGTGGTGTCGCCACCGAGGCGATCGTGGAACGGCACCGCGCCTGAAGCATGATCCGGATCCGAAGGGCCGCGTTAGCGCAAAGTGCGAAGCGGTTTTCCGAAAAGATCATGCTCAAACAACAGCCTAAAGCGCGATGACGATTGATCCTGATCTCGTCGCGCTTTAGCTGCGGAGCTGCCATGCGATCGGATGTGGCGGCTGCGCCGCCGCGCTGATCGCGATCCTACACGTCGCTGGATTCCGATAGGCATTGCAGGGCGTGGCGAAGCCCCGCCCTGCAGGCGCCGAGGGCGACGCTCGCGGTGGCGTATGGGGGCGTGACGTCGTCGAGGATGAAGACGTCCGCGGAACTTTCCGGATCATCGCCGTGTTCTTGATCCATGGCTGCGGCGATCCGGCGCATGCTGGTCTCGATCTGCGCGATCAGCAAGCGAAGGTCAGCCGCAATCAGCTCACGGCTCTCGACTTCGGGCGTTGCGACCAACGGCGGCGTATCGGCCAAATTTAGCATGGATCTTCTCCGTCCTCTGCAATTAGGCGCCATGCCGCTACTTGTGCGTTAAGTCCGTGTCCCGTACAAATACGGGTGGGCCGAATCCGCGCCGAACGCCATAACGGTTGGCGCGGACGCGAGTCCTTCATGCCAACCGGATGTGGCACATGGCCGAACAAAGCTCTCGCGGTGAAATCTTCGTGGTCGACGACGACCCTGCCGTTCGCGACACCTTGTCGATGGTGTTGAAGGCGGCGGGCTATGAGGTGATCTGTTTTGCGGACGGCGCAGCGCTGCTATCCGTCGCGCGAAACCGCACACCGGCTGCGATCCTGCTCGACGTGCATATTCCCGGAAAGTCGGGCCTCGACATTCTCAAGGAATTGCACGGCGAGGACTATCCGGCGCCGATCTTCATGATCTCCGGGCAGGGCGACATCGCGATGGCGGTGGGCGCGATCAAGAGCGGTGCGCTCGACTTTATCGAGAAGCCATTCCGCGGCAGCGAGATTGTCGGCCGACTCGACGAGGCGATCGGCGCCTATGCACGACGGCAGGCGGAGAACGCGTCGCCGAAATTCGGTTCGCTGCATTTCCCCGGACGCGAGCCGTTGACGCGCAGGGAGCGCGAGGTGCTCGAGCAGTTCGCCTCCGGTGCATCCAACAAGGAAGCCGGCCGTACGCTCGGCATCAGCCCGCGTACCATCGAGGACCACCGCGCCAACATCATGAAGAAGCTCGGCGCGCGCAATGCCGCCGACCTGATCCGCATCGTGATGACCGCAGCCCAGCGCGCGTCGTAGGACGAGATCTCTCTTTCGTGCCCCGGACCCAGCGCGTCACGCACTGATGCGCTGCCGAGCCGGGGTCCATCTTTTCAACTAATCGCAAGAAGTTCTGGGTTCCGACTCTGCGGCGCAGTGTTCCACGTTGCGCGAACATACCTCACTCGCTCAATGCCTTTCGGATGATCCGCGCCAGATCGGACTTGCGATAAGGCTTGGCCAGCAGCAGCACGCCCGCATCCAGCCGGCCGTGATGGATGATCGCATTCTCGGTATAGCCGGAGGTGTAGACCACCCTGAGATCGGGGCGGGTCTTCTGGAGCTCGTCGGCGAGCTGACGCCCGTTCATCTTGCCGGGCATGATGACGTCGGTGAACAGGAGGTCGAACGGCTTGCCTGCGGCAACGATCGCGAGCGCCTCGGCCGCGTTCGCGGCCTGCAAAGTGACGTATCCCAGCGAATGCAGCTGAGCCAATACGTAGTCACGGACCAGCCGGTCGTCCTCGACCACAAGGATGGTCTCGTGCCCGCCCTCGATTGGCGCCGCCGTCACACCCTCGCCGACCGCCGTCGGTGTCTTGCCCGGCGGCAGGTACATCTTGATCGTGGTGCCGTGGCCTTCCTCGCTGTAGATCTTGATGTGCCCAGCGGACTGCTTGATGAAGCCGTAAACCATTGAGAGTCCGAGTCCGGTGCCCTTGCCCGGGCCCTTCGAGGTGAAGAAGGGATCGAACACCCTGGGCAGCATGTTCGCAGGGATTCCGGTGCCGGTGTCGCTCACGGCAATCAGCGCATAGTGCCCCGGCGGTACGTCGTTGGCGCTGGCATAGACCTCGTCGAGATAGGCGGCGCCCGTCTCCAGAATCAGCTTGCCGCCGCCTGGCATGGCGTCGCGGGCATTGAGCGCGAGATTGAGGATCGCGGTGGTGAGTTGGTTGGGATCGACGATCGCGACGCAGCTCTCGTCCTCGAATGCCGATTCGATCTGGATCTGCTCGCCCAGCGTCGGGCGCAGCAGTTTCGCGGTGTCGACGATCAGCGAATTGATATCGACCTCGCGCGGCTGGAGCGGCTGCTTGCGCGCGAAGGCGAGCAGGTGCTGGGTCAGATCGGCGCCGCGCGCGGCCGCCTCGTCGATCATCTTGGTGATGGCCGCGAGCTGCGGCTCCTTCTCGACCGCCTCCGCCAGGATCTCGATGGTTCCGGTGATGACGGTGAGGATGTTGTTGAAGTCGTGCGCCACGCCGCCGGTAAGCTGGCCTACGGCCTCCATCTTCTCGGCATGACGGATGCGCTCCTCGGCGGCGATCTTGTCGGTGAGGTCGCGGTAGAAAACGTTGAACAGCAGGCCCTCGCGGCGCTTCAGCGCGGTGACGCTGAGCTCGGCCCTGAACTCCTTGCCGTCGTGGCGGCGGCACATCAGCTCGCGGCGTCGATTCAACGTCCTGTCGCCCTCGTGTTCCAGGAAGTGCTTCAGGCCGGTCCAGACCCTGTCGCGTTCGCTTTCGGCGACGATCAGATCGATCGTGTTCTTGCCGAGCACCTCGTCGCGGCGCCAGCCGAACAGCCGTTCGGCTTGCGAATTCCAGTTCAGGATGCTGCCGGTCTCGTCGGTCTGCACGAAAGCGTCGAGCGAGGTCTCGACGATGTTGCGGGCGAGACGTTCGCTCTCGCGCAGCGATTCCTGCGCGAGCCGCGCCTCCGTCATGTCGCGTCCGACGAAGAAGAAGCGCTGCGCCTGCTCGGACCAGTTGCCGAGCCAGGACAGCCAGACCTCGTGTCCGTTCTTGTGGAAGCAGCGCGTGTCAGCGAGCTTCGGCCGCTCGCCACGCCGCATCACGCGCATGTTCTGGCGAGACTGCTCCAGATGGTCGGGATGAACGAAGTCGGCGCCGTTGCGGCCGATCATCTCCTCCGGCGGGTAGCCGAGAATGGCCTCGCTGCTCGGGCTGATCTGCGCGATGTGGCCGTGCGCGTCCATCACCATGATCAGGTCCTGCGACGTCTCGAAGATCTGCCGCCGCTCCTCGAGCTGCTGCTGCAGCGCCCGTTCGGCCCGCCGCGCCTCGGTGAGGCTGCGTGCAGATCCGGAGGCGCCGACGATCTCGCCCGACGGTCCCCGGATCGGCGAGAGGCTGAGCGAGATCTCGACCGGAGTGCCGTCCTTGCGCAAGCGCACCGTCTCGAACCGTTCTATCGGCTCGCCCCGGGCGATCCGCTGCAAATAGAGCTTGCCCTGCTCGCGGCGATCGGCAGGTACGATGATCGCGGTGGATTTCCCGATCGCCTCGTCCGCCGAATAGCCGTAGAGGCGTTCGGCAGCCGGATTCCAGCCCGTGATGATCGCATCGAGCGTCTGCATCACGATCGCATCGTCGGATGATTCCACTGCGGCGCTGAACAAGCGCTCGCGCGCTGCATGATGGCTTCGAGCTGCCTCGGTGCGGCGATGCTCCTCGATCTCGCGTTGGAGCGCGGCCGTTTTCGCCCGGGTCTCCTCGACCATCTGGGCAAAGGCCCGTGCCAGCACGCCGGTCTCGCCGCTGGCGTCGACCGGTATGTCCGCGGGACGCCCGCCGCCGATGGCTTCCACGGCCGCGGTCAGGCGCCCGATCGGGCGCGTCAGCGAGCGCGCCAGGAGCACCGCGAGTAAAGCCGCAGCGAGCACGGCAAGCCCGCCGACGAGCAAGGACGTTCTTTGAATGGCTGCCGGCACGAGGCCGAACACCGGCGGGGGAATCGTCTCGATGATCGCAACCCATTCCTTGCCCACGAGCAGCGCCGGCGCGATGGCCGCCCCGCTCGGGCGGCCCGATCCGTCGGTCATGAGCCGCGTGGATCCTTCCAGCGTCCCGGCCAAGGCTGCAAAATATGGAAAATCCTTGCGCCAGTCGTTGGGACGATCATGCAATGCGCCGAACTCCCGGGTGCGATCGGGATGGACGAGATAGTCGCCGCGCGAATTCACGACGTAGATCTCTCCTCCTGAGGCAGCCGTCGCTCGGACGCGCTCGAGGGCCGGACGCATGTCGATATTGGCAATGATGATGCCGAACGGCCTGCCGTCCGGCGTGAACAGGGGTGTCGCGACGCGCAACGTCGGAATGTGGGAGGCGGTGGTTCCCCCCTGGCGCGTGGCGAGATTGATCGGTGAAACATAGATTTCACCCGCCGCCAGTCGAATCGTCTCGTGGAAGTAGGCTCGTTCGCCCTTGCGCTCCAATTCGTCACTGGGGACGATCCGCGCCTTTCCATTCGGGCCGGAGCGATCGACGCGGACCAGCTCGCGCTGGTCGTCGTCCAGACCGATGATGCGAAACTGTCCATAGCTGGGCTTGGCGTCGATCTCGGCGGCGAGCCGCGCTGCGATGCGCTCGCGCCAGGTTTGTTCCGAAACGCCGTCGGATGGGTCGATGCCTCCACCAATGTGAGCGCGGATCAGGCCGTTGATGGCTGCGGCAGAGCGGTAGCCGAGCAGATCGCCGCGCGCGCCGGCAACGTAGGATTCGAGATTGGTTGCCAGCAGCCGTGACTGGGCTTCGACGCGTTCCAGCACCCGCGGAATGACGGCCTGGGTGGTGTTGCGATAGCCGAGCCATCCGACAGCGGCCACGGTCACCGCCACCAGCAGGATCATCGCGATGGCAAGCCGCGTTGCGAGCGTCATGGGGATATTCGCACCGCTTCCCGAATGGCCGTGCCTGTTCCGGCCTGCAACGGAATGAAGCTCCTTGTCATCGCTGGCCGATGCCGACATCCGGATTCCCCAGCGATGCCGCCTGTGCCGTGCCTAGGCAACCATCGACCGCCGCGAGCAGTGCGCCTGGTCGGAACGGCTTTTGCAGGCTTGCCTCCGCGCCGAGCTTGGTTGCCATCTTCAGGAAATCCGGCTCCGCATAAGCGTCCGGCGTGGCCGAACGGCCGGAAATGACGATGATCGGGATGGCTGGGGCCAGCGCCCGGATATGGCGCATCGTTTCCAGCCCGTCCATGCCGGGCATGAAAATGTCGAGAAACAACAGGTCGAACGGGCTAGCCTCGAACAACGCCAGTCCCTTGTGGCCATCGCAGGCGACGGTGACGTGATGACCGGCCCTCTCCAGGAGCAGCCGGATCGTGATCTGCACGGCCGCGTCGTCATCCACGATCAGGATGTTGGCCACGTCTGAAATCCTCCGGACCGAATGGAACATTCCCAGCGGCCCAAATCAAATCATCAAACACGAAATTGTTGCGCGGATTCTGCCCAGCCTGCAAGCACTTCGCGAGCGACACCATTCCGCTCGAGACTAACCCGATCCCGCCGACTATATGCATGCTCTCGTGCATAAGAGGCCAACTCGGGGACTCCTAGTCGGTCAGATACTCGGGATAGCGGCTTCGAATCTTGTCCAGCTCGCTCAGCGTCCCCGACAGATGCTTGCGCAGATGCTGTTGCGCGGCCTCGGCGTCTCCAGTCTCGATCGCGCGCGCGATCAGTCTGTGGTGCCGGACGATGTTCTGGGCCTTGCCAGGCGAGGGCAAATGCAGCCGTCGCAGTCGATCGATATGTCCGCTGCGGCTGCGCACCAGCGTCCAGAGCTCCTGCTTGCCGGCGGCCCCATAGAGCTGCGCGTGAAAATCATTGTCGCCGGCGATGAAGCTCTCGAAGTCGCCGGCCTTGGCGAATTGTTGCTGCAGCGCGATCGCGTGGTCGAGGCGGATGACCAGAGCCGCGTCATCCCTTTCCGCGAGCAGACGGACGATTTCGAGCTCCAGCGCCTGGCGCAGGAAATGCGCCTGCTCGGCGCGACCGACATCGACCCGGCTGACCACGGTCGCGTGCTGCGGAAACACGTCGACGAGCCCTTCTTCCTCCAGTCGCATCAGGGCGTCGCGGATCGGCGTCGAGCTGACGCCGAACTGCGCGGCGAGATCGGTGCGCGACAACGGCGCGCCCGGCGGCAGCTCGAGCGCGACAATCGCGTTGCGCAGCCGCTCGAATACCTGCGGCGCGGCCTGCCGGGCCCGGTCGAGCCGCGCGCGGGAGCGGGCGGCGGCATGGGACGCGGGATGGGTTGATTCCATGGCGACGGCTCCGGCGGGCTTGCCATTGATGCACTAATGCATTAGTGCATCAATGGCAATGGCATCGCACGTCAATGGCGGCCGGAGGAAACGAACAACAATGATGAAGCAATTGCAGAGTGGGTTTGCAGCCATCGCCCTGATCGCCGGGACGGCCTTGGTGGGCTCGCCGGCCAAGGCTCAGCAGAAATCCGAAGTCGCGCTGTCGCGCCAGCCCGGCATCTTCTACATGCCGAGCCACATCATGGAGAAGCTGAAGCTGATCGAGAAGCACGCGGCTTCCGTCGGCGTACCCGGTGTCACTACCAAATGGATCACCTTCTCCGGCGGCGGGGCGCAGACCGACGCGCTGCTCGCCGGCGGCGTCGACATTCTCAACACCGGCACCGGCAATCTGCTGCTGCTGTGGGATCGCACCCGCGGCGGCGTGAAGGGCATCGTCGCCACCTCGGCGCAGCCGATGACGCTGATCAGCCGCGACGCCAACATCAAGTCGATCAAGGATTTCGGCCCGGGCGACAAGATCGCGGTGCCGACCGTGAAGGTTTCGACCCAGGCGATCGTGCTTCAGATCGCGGCCGCCGAGGCTTTTGGTGCCGACCAACGGTCGAAGTTGGATGCCAGCACCGTGCAGCTCGGTCACCCCGACGCCTATGCGGCGCTGTCCAACCCCAAGCATGAGGTGCACAACCACTTCTCGATCCCGCCCTTCACCTTCCTGGAGCTGAAGAACGTGCCGGGTGCGCATGTGGTGCTGTCGTCGCCCGACGTGATGGGCGGCCCGCTCAGCCAGGCCCAATTCTTCACCACGACGAAGTTTGCCGACGCCAATCCAAAAATCATCCAGGCCGTGCGCGACGCCACCAAGGAAGCGCAGGATCTGATCCGCAGCGATACCAAGCAGGCGGTCGAGATCTACAAGGAGATCACCGGCGACAAGACATCGGTGGAAGAGCTGCTCGATCTTCTGAAGGAGCCCGGCATGATGGAGTGGAATCTCGAGCCGCAGGGCACGATGAAATTCGCCGCCCATCTCTACAAGACCGGAACGCTGAAGAATCAGCCCAAGGCCTGGACGGATTACTATCTTCCCGTCGCCCACGATCTGAAGGGCAATTGATGGCACTGCTCGACGTCAGCGGCGTGACGCTGCGCTACAAGACCTCCAGTGCCGTCGTCACCGCCACGGAAAAAGTGAGCTTCACCGTCGATCGGTCCGATCGCTTCGTGTTGCTCGGTCCCTCCGGCTGCGGCAAGTCGACCCTGCTCAAGGCCGTCGGCGGCTACATGATTCCGGGCGAAGGTCGCATGACCATCAACGGCCGCGAGATCGTTGGTCCCGGCGCCGACCGCATGATGATCTTCCAGGAATTCGACCAGCTCCTGCCCTGGAAGACCGTGCTCGCCAACGTGATGTTCCCGCTGCTCACGGCGAGAAAGCTGTCGCGCAAGGACGCCGAAGCGAAAGCGCGGGCCTATATCGAAAAGGTCGGCCTCACCCGCGTTGTCGATGCCTATCCGCACACGCTCTCCGGCGGCATGAAACAGCGCGTCGCGATCGCGCGCGGCATGGCGATGGAGCCGGACATCCTGCTGATGGACGAGCCGTTCGCCGCGCTCGACGCGCTGACGCGCCGGACCTGCCAGGACGAACTGCTCCAGCTCTGGAGCGAAACCAAATTCACCGTGCTGTTCGTGACCCACTCGATCGCGGAGGCGATCCGCATCGGCAACCGCATCCTCTTGCTGTCGCCGCATCCGGGCCGCGTCAAGGCCGAGGTGGTCGATGTCGACAAGGTCTCCAATGGAGACGGCAGCGCCGGCCGGCTCGAGAAGGAGATCCACGATCTCCTGTTCGCCTCCGAAGCCGTGGCGCATTGAGGGAGTCTCTGATGGGTGAAGCGAGAATCCTGCTGCGCGACGCTTCGGCTGCCGCATCTTCCGGCGCCGGCGAAGTCGAGCGCAAGCTCAGCGTGCCTGAGCTGCTGTGGAACGACGGTTTCGTCCGCAAGACCGTTATTATCCTGTTCCTCGCGGCGGTCTGGGAGGCCTACGGCGTCACCCTCGACAATCCCCTGCTGTTTCCGACGTTGCACGACACTTTCGTCACGCTGTTCGAGCGGGTCAAGGACGGCACCATTCCGATGCGGGGCTGGACCTCGCTGAAGGTGCTGTTCATGGGCTACTCGGCCGGCATCGTGCTGGCGGCGATCTTCACCGTGCTCGCCATCTCGACCCGCATCGGCACCGACTTCCTCGAGACCGTGACGGCGATGTTCAACCCGCTGCCGGCAATCGCGCTACTGCCGTTGGCGCTGATCTGGTTCGGCCTCGGCAACGGCAGTCTCGTCTTCGTGCTGATCCATTCGGTGCTGTGGCCGGTCGCGCTCAACACCCATTCCGGCTTCAAGAGCGTGTCCAACACGCTGCGCATGGTCGGCCGTAATTACGGCCTGCGCGGTCTGCCTTACGTCGCCAAGATCCTCATACCCGCGGCCTTCGGCTCGATCCTCACCGGCCTCAAGATCGGCTGGGCGTTTGCCTGGCGCACGCTGATCGCGGCCGAGCTGGTGTTCGGCGTGTCCTCGGGCCAGGGCGGGCTCGGCTGGTTCATCTTCGAGAACCGCAATCTGCTCGACATTCCTGCTGTCTTCGCAGGCCTCTTGACCGTGATCATCATCGGGCTCTTTGTCGAGAACCTGATCTTCCGCGCCATCGAGCGGAACACCGTCCAGAAATGGGGCACCCAATCATGACCAACAACAAGAAGAAAACGCCCGACCAGCTCCGCAGCGCGCGCTGGTTCGCGCCCGACGATCTCCGCTCGTTCGGCCACCGCTCCCGCACCATGCAGATGGGCTACGCGCCGGAAGAGTGGAAGGACCGGCCGATCATCGCGATCCTCAATACCTGGTCGGATGCGCAGCCCTGCCACATGCACTTCAAGTCGCGCGTCGACGACGTCAAGCGCGGCATCCTGATGGCCGGCGGCCTGCCGCTGGAGCTGCCGGCACTGTCGCTGTCGGAATCGCTGCTCAAGCCCACCACCATGCTCTACCGCAATCTGCTGGCGATGGACGCCGAGGAATTGCTGCGCAGCCATCCCGTCGACGGCGTGGTGCTGATGGGCGGCTGCGACAAGACCACGCCGGCGCTGCTGCTAGGGGCAACCTCGATGAACATCCCGGCGATCTATCTGCCGGCCGGTCCCATGCTGCGCGGCAATTGGAAGGGCAAGACGCTCGGCTCGGGCTCAGACGGCTGGAAATATTGGGACGAGCGCCGCGCCGGAAAAATCTCCGACAAGGACTGGCTCGATATCGAGGCCGGCATTGCCCGCAGCTACGGCACCTGCATGACCATGGGCACGGCCTCGACCATGACGGCGATCGCGGAAGCGATCGGCATGACGCTGCCCGGCGCGTCCTCGATTCCGGCCGCCGATGCCAACCACATCCGCATGGCCTCCGAATGCGGCCGCCGCATCGTCGAGATGGTGTGGGAGGATCTGACGCCGAAGACGATCCAGACTCGCCAGGCGTTCGAGAACGCGATTGCGGTCGCGATGGCGATGGGCTGCTCGACCAATGCCATCATCCATCTGATCGCGCAGGCCCGCCGCGCCGGCCAGGACATCAGCCTTGACGATTTCGAGATCGCGAGCCGCAAGGTACCGGTGATCGCCAACGTGCGGCCGAGCGGCGATACGTACCTGATGGAAGATTTTTTCTATGCCGGCGGCCTGCCGGCGCTGATGGGCCAGATCAAGCCGCATCTGCATCTCGGCTGCGTCACGGTCACCGGCAAGACGCTGGGCGAGAACATCGAGGGCGCCGAGGTCCACAATGCCGATGTGATCCGCTCGGTCGACAATCCCATCTACAAGGAAGGCGCGCTCGCCCTGCTCAAGGGCAATCTCGCGCCCGACGGCTGCGTCATCAAGCCCTCGGCCTGCGCGCCGCGCTTCCTCAAGCACACCGGACCTGCGCTGGTGTTTGACGATTACCCCGCGATGAAGAAGGCGGTCGACGATCCCAATCTCGACGTCACCGAGGATCACATCCTGATCTTGCGCAATGCCGGGCCGCAGGGCGGACCGGGCATGCCGGAATGGGGCATGCTGCCGATCCCGACAAAACTCGTGAAGCAAGGCGTGCGCGACATGGTGCGCATCTCGGATGCACGCATGAGCGGCACCAGCTATGGCGCCTGCATCCTGCACGTTTCGCCTGAGTCCTATATCGGCGGCCCGCTGGCGCTGGTCCGGAACGGCGACCGCATCACGCTCGACGTTGCCGCGCGCAGCATCAATCTCGATGTCCCCGAAGCCGAGCTGGAAAAGCGCCGCGCCGCCTGGAAACAGCCCGAGCCCCGTTTCGAGCGGGGCTATGGCTGGATGTTCACAAAACACATCAAGCAGGCCAATGACGGCTGCGACTTCGACTTCCTCGAGACCGGTTTCGGCGCGCCGGTCGGAGAGCCTTCGATTTACTAGTTTCACCGTCGTTCGGGGCGATGCGAAGCATCGAACCCGGAACCTCGAGATTCCGGGCTCGCTTCGCGCCCCGGAATGACCATTAGAGAGAGTGCACCAAATGCCCAAACTTACCGAAACGACCCGCAACAAGCTCAAATCCGTCTCCACCGCCACGGTCGCCACCGCGCTGTTCAAACGCGGCCTGCGCATCCAGATGATCCAGGATGTGCGCCCCTTAAGTCCCGACCAGCCGACCATCGTCGGCGAGGCCTTCACGCTGCGCTACATGCCGGCGCGCGAGGATCTCAACAACATTGACGTCTTCAAGGACCGTTCCCATCCGCAACGCAAGGCGGTCGAGGATTGTCCGGCAGGCAGCGTGCTGGTGATGGACAGCCGCAAGGACGCGCGCGCGGCCTCTGCCGGCGCGATTCTGGTCACACGGCTGATGAAGCGCGGCGTCGCCGGTGTCCTCACCGATGGCGGCTTTCGCGATTCCGCCGAGATCGCAAAACTCGGCTTCCCCGCGTTTCATCACCGCCCCTCGGCGCCGACCAATCTGACACTGCATCAGGCAATCGAGATCAACGTGCCGATCGGCTGCGGCGATGCGCCGGTGTTCCCCGGCGACGTCATTCTCGGCGATTCCGACGGTGTCATCGTCATCCCCGCGCATCTTGCCGACGAGATCGCCAACGAGACGTTTGAGATGACGGCGTTCGAGGACTTCGTCACTGAGGAAGTCGGCAAAGGCCGCGGCATCTTTGGTCTTTACCCCGCGACCGATCCGCAGACGCTCACCGACTTCGCGGAGTGGCGGAAGAAGAACGGGCGCTAATTTCTTCGCTTCTCCCCGTTGCGATCGGGGCAATGGCACATAGGAGCGATTTCGTCTGTGGCCATCCTTCGAGACGCCCGCCGTTGGCGGGCCCTCAGGATGAGGAAGCGAGTGCGCGGGCGCAGTTCAACGAGCAACAACGCTGCTTAGCCACATCCTGAGGAGACCGCGAAGCGGTCGTCTCGAAGGACGAGGCGCGCCCTCAGGTCGCGCTAAACGCCATATGGTTGCCGGAAAGGGGAGAGGCAGAAGATCACGCTTCCGCCATCCCCGCCGCCCACAGTGCGAATGCGTAGACGATCGCGACTTCATCGAGTCGGTCGAAGCGTCCCGAGGCGCCGCCATGGCCGGCGCCCATGTTGGTACGCAGCAACACCGGCCCGCCGCCGATCATGGTGGCGCGCAGGCGCGCGATCCATTTGGCAGGCTCCCAATAGGTGACGCGCGGATCGGTCAATCCGCCCATCGCCAGGATCGCCGGATAGTCTTTCGCCGCGATATTGTCATAAGGCGAGTAGGACAGGATGGTGCGAAAATCCTTCTCGCTTTCGATCGGGTTACCCCATTCCGGCCATTCCGGCGGCGTCAGCGGCAGCGTGTCGTCGAGCATGGTGTTGAGCACGTCGACGAACGGCACTTCGGCAACGATGCCGGCGAACAGTTCGCCGGCGCGATTGGCGACCGCGCCCATCAGCATGCCGCCGGCCGAGCCACCATGGCCGATA
Organism: Bradyrhizobium sp. 147; assembly: GCF_023073935.1. Classification (NCBI taxonomy): domain Bacteria; kingdom Pseudomonadati; phylum Pseudomonadota; class Alphaproteobacteria; order Hyphomicrobiales; family Nitrobacteraceae; genus Bradyrhizobium; species Bradyrhizobium sp. 147. Next base: position 14,878 of record NZ_JADPKL010000049.1, read on the forward strand.
ATGCGTTTGGCGCTAGTGTACTTCGCATCAATCAGCGCCTGGGCGCTGGCGGCAAAATCGTCGAACGAATTCGTCTTCTTCTCGCGCTTGCCGTCGAGATACCAGCCCCAACCCTTGTCGGCACCGCCGCGGATATGGGCGATGGCATAGACGAAGCCGCGATCGACCAACGACAGGCGGTTAGCGCTGAACGAGGCCGGCATCGCCATGCCGTAGGAGCCGTAACCATAGAGCAGCAGCGGCGCCGAGCCGTCCAGCGTGAGCCCGCGACGATGCAGGATCGACACCGGCACCTCGGCGCCGTCATGCGCCTTTGCCATGATGCGCGTGGTGACGTAGTCAGCGGCATCATGGCCGGACGGAATCTCCTGACGCTTGCGCAAGGTGCGCGTGCGCTTGACCATGTCGTAATCATAGACCTCCGACGGCGTCGTCATCGACGAATAGGAAAAGCGCAGATTCGTCGTCTCGAACTCGTACGAGCCCATCGTGTCCAGCGAATAGGCGGCCTCGTCGAAGGCGATGGCATGCTCCTCGTTCGTGGCGAGATCGCGGATCACGATTGCCGGCAGCGCATTGGCGCGCTCGAGCCGCACCAGATGACCGGCATAGAGATCGAGGTCGATGATGTAGATGCCGGGACGATATGGGATCAGATCGCGCCAGTTCTTGCGCTCGGGCGCGCCGAGCGGCGCCGTGACGATCTTGAAGTCGATGGCATCGTCGGCATTGGTGAGGATGAAGAGCTCGTCGCCGCGATCGGCCAGCGAATATTGCACGCCCTCTTCGCGCGCTGCGACCAGGCGCGGCGGCGCCTCCGGATTGGCGAGGTCGATCAGCCGTTGCTCGGAGGTCTCGTGGTCGCCGCCGGCGATCACGCAGAAGCGGCCGCTGGTGCTCTCGTGCAGGTGGGTGAACCAGCCGGCATCCTGCTCCTCATAGACGAGTGTGTCGTCGGCCTGCTTGGTGCCGAGCCTGTGCCGCCACACCTGCATCGGCCGATGATTGTCGTCGAGCTTCACATAGAAGAAGCTCTTGCAATCTTTGCTCCAGACGATGCCGCCGTCGGTCTCCTCGACGATATCGTCAAGGTCCTTGGCCGTAGCCCAATCACGCACGCGGATGGAAAAATATTCGGAGCCCTTGGTGTCGGCGCTCCAGGCCTGGAGCTTGTGGTCGTGCGAGTGCCGGCTGCCGCCGAATTTGAAGTATTTGTGGTCCTTGGCGAGTGCGTCGCCGTCGAGCACGATCTGGCCGTCGCCGCCGTCGCGCGGCATGCGGCCGAACAGCTCGTGCTGCCCGCCCTCGCGAAACCGGCGGAAATAGGCGAAGGGACCGTCGGGCGAAGGCACGCTGGAATCGTCCTCCTTGATCCGCCCCCGCATCTCGCGCACCAGCGTCTTCTGGAGAGTGGCGGTGTGGCCAAGCAGGCTCTCGGTGTAGACGTTCTCCTCATCCAGATATTTCCGGATGTCGGGATCGAGCACGCTGGGATCGCGCAAAACCTCCTGCCACTTCTCGTCCTTCAGCCAGGCATACTCGTCGGTCACGGTGATGCCGTGCCGCGTGAAGGAATGCGGCCGGCGCGGGGCGACGGGCGGCTGGAAAGGTGTTTTGGCCTGTGTCACTCGATCCTCGTTCATGTCTCGTCGGAACCCAGATCGTCATGCGCGGGCTTGACCCGCATCCATCAAGAACGAAGTTCGGAGTGATGGATGGCCGGGTCAAGCCGGGCAATGACGGCCATGGGCGGCGGCAGGTCGCGCATCATATGGCGACGAGACCGCGAATTGCTAGCGCAGCTAGCGGCAAGGACCGTGCCAGATCGCCGGGTTGTTGACCTCGCCCTGGTATGCTTTACGGCCCATATCCCCGCCGCCGGTGCAGCCTGATGCTGTTCAATTCCTATCCGTTCATCCTGCTGTTCCTGCCGGCCGTGCTGGCTGGCTACTTCTGGCTCGGGCGGCGCAGCAATCTGACGCCGGTGATCTGGCTGGCGGCGGCCTCGCTCGCTTTTTACGCCACCGGCAGCTGGCCATTCCTGGCCCTGTTGCTGATCTCGATCGCCTTCAACTATGGCGTCGGCCATCTCCTCATCTTGGCGAAGCTCACGTCGCCGCACCGAAAGACGGCGCTCGCTCTTGGTGTCATCGGCGATCTCCTCGTGCTCGGCATCTTCAAATATGCCGGCTTCGTCACCGAGAACATCAATGCGCTGGCCGGCACGCATTTCGCGGTCCATATCCTGCTGCCGGTCGGCATCTCCTTCTACACGTTCACCCAGATTGCGTTCCTGGTGGACGCTTACCGCGGGCAGGTCGCGGCCTATGCGCTGCCGCACTACGCGCTGTTCGTGACCTATTTCCCGCATCTGATCGCAGGACCGATTCTCCATCACAAGGACATGATCCCGCAATTCGATCGGAAGGAGAGCAAGCTTCCGGATGCGCATCTGATCCTGTGCGGGGTCATCATCTTCGCCATCGGCCTGTTCAAGAAGACGTGTCTTGCCGACGGCATCCAGCCACTGGTCGCGCTCGCCTTCGAGACGCGCTCGCCGAGCTTTGACCAGGCCTGGTGTGGTGCGCTCGCCTACACGTTCCAGCTTTATTTCGACTTCTCCGGCTATTCCGACATGGCGATCGGGATCTCGCTGATGTTCGGCATTTTCCTGCCGGTGAATTTCAACTCGCCCTACAAGGCGGTCAGCATCGTCGAGTTCTGGCGGCGCTGGCACATGACGCTGTCGCAGTTCTTGCGCGACTATCTCTACATCCCGCTCGGCGGCAATCGCAGGGGCCGCGTGCTGCGCTACGTCAATCTGATGCTCACGATGCTGCTCGGTGGGCTCTGGCACGGCGCGGCCTGGACGTTCGTGGTATGGGGTGCGCTGCACGGCGTCTATCTCTGCATCAATCATGCCTTCAACGCGCTGGTGCCGGACGTTCCATCGCTTCTTGCGAGGCCGGTCCGCATCGCTGGCGCAGTGCTGACCTTCCTCGCCGTCGTCGTCGCTTGGGTGTTCTTCCGCGCCGAGAGCGTTGCCTGGGCGTTGCGGGTGCTCCACGCGATGGCTGATCTCTCGAACATCGTCTTCGGCCGCGAGGAGATCGCGGCGCTGGTGCAGGTCACGATTTACGCCGCACTGGTGTGGCTGGCGCCGAACACGCAAGGCATCATGGGATACGATCACGCCAGCCGCAGGGTCGGCGAGGACTTGCGGGCAGGGCGGATGCGGCCGCTGGTGCTCTATGGGGCATCGCTGGTGCTCGCGTTCGGCATTCTGGGCATCCAGAGCCACAGCGAATTCATCTATTTCCGGTTCTGATGCGCACGCCGTTCACACACCTAAGGCGTCTTCTGCTCGCGAGCATTGCGTGCGTTCTGGGCGCGGCGGCACTCAACTACGTCGTCGATCCCCTGCAACTGTTCCGCCCTTCGTATTTCGTCGCAGCCTTCTATTCCGAGGACACGCGCGTGCAGAATGCCGGGCTGATCCGCAGCCAGTCGTTCGACACCGCCTTCATGGGCACCTCACTCGCGATCCATTTCCGCCAGAGCGAGATCGATCGTGCGCTCGGCGTCCGTTCGCTCAAGCTGGCGATGACCGGCTCCAATTCGCGCCAGCAGGCTTTTGTGCTGGAGCAGGCGATCGAGCGCGGCGCAAAGCGGGTGATCTGGGCGATGGACGACTTCATCTTTATCGATGCCACCGACATCGAGGCCGATCCCTATCTGTCCGTCGATCTCTATCGCAGGACGGCCAGGGGGATCGGGTCTTATCTTTTCAGCGCTGCGATGGCGAAGGAATCCGCGTTCGCATTGCTGCGGTCGGTCGCGTCATTGCGAGAGCCGCTGACCCGGGCGGCGCCTTATCTCCCCCTTAGGTTTGCGCTGCCCGACGTCGATGACATCTACGCGCTGCCGCGGGATTTCGACGTCGCGAGCGGCTACAATGCGCAGCGGACGCTTGCCGCCTTCGCCTACATCACCGCTCCCGCCCGCAGCCGTTTCCTCGGTGAAGGCTATGGTTTCGATGCCATGGTGCGGCATTTCGAGCGCGATGCGGTCGGCCTGATCACGCGCCATCCGGACGTGACCTTCGACATCTACTTCCCGCCCTATTCGATCCTGCAATTCGTCGCGATGCGCGATGCATCACCCGAGACGCTGAAGATCGTCACCGATCTCTCCGCACGCACTGCGCAAATCCTGACGCAGCTTCCCAACGTGCGCCTGCACGATTTCCGCGCGATCAAGCAGGTGACGCACGATCTCGGCAATTACAGCGACGTCATCCACCATTCGCCGGTGATTGATGCGAAGGTGCTGAAGTGGCTGGCGAGCGGGGAGTATCGCGTCGATCCGAAGGCGCCGCTTGCACCGCTGAATGAGCTAAAGGCGCAGGTCGCGGCGTATCGCATCGGGCCCTGACCTTCTCCCACAAGGGGAGAAGGAAGAAACCCGCGCGGAACGTGCCGCGCCTACACCGCCACTTCCTCGCCAAGATACGCGACGGCCGCCTCCAGCCCGCCCTTGCCGTGCGGGATCTTCAGCGCATTGAGCCCGATCTCGATCACGCCCAACGTGCCGAGCAGCATCGGCGCATTCACATGGCCCATATGGGCGATGCGGAAGGCTTGTCCCGAGAGATCGCCGATGCCGGTGCCGAGCACGACGCCGCACTTGTCTTTGCAATAGCGTTGCAGCACGGCCGGATCATGGCCGTTGCTCATGGTCACCGTGGTCACGGTGTTGGAGCGCTCGCTGGCTTCCGCCACGTTGAAGCCGAGCACCTGGCCTTCCGACCATACGTTGACCGCGCGGCGCGCGGCTTCGCCGAGCAGGCTGTGGCGGCGGAACGCGTTCTCCAGTCCTTCCTCGTGCAGGAGATCGATCGCCTGGCGCAGCGCGAACAGCAGATGCACCGGCGCGGTGCCGGCATATTTGCGATAGTGCTCGGTGCCCTCGCGCTCGCTCCAGCTCCAATAGGGCGTCGCCATGTTGGCCGTCTTGTGCACCTCGCGCGCACGCGAATTAGCGGCGACGAAGCCGAGGCCGGGCGGCGTCATCAGACCCTTCTGCGAGCCGGACATGGCGACGTCGATGCCCCATCTGTCCATCTCGAACGGCATGCAGCCGAGCGAGGCGACAGTGTCGACCATGTACAGCGCGGGATGCCCGCTGGCCTTGATCGCCTTGCCGATCGCCTCGATGTCGTTCTGCACGCCAGAGGCCGTGTCGACCTGGACGACGACGACCGCCTTGATGGTGTGCTCCTTGTCGCGGCGCAGGCGCTCCTCGACCTCGTGCGGCCGCACCGCGCGGCGCCAGTCGCCCTTGAGCACCTCGACCTCGGCGCCCATCAGCGCCGCCGCATTGCCCCAGCCGATCGCAAAACGCCCGCTCTCCAGCACCAGCACCTTGTCGCCGCGCGACAGCACGTTGCTCAGCGCCGCTTCCCAGGCGCCGTGGCCGTTGGCGATGTAGATGTAGGACTTGCCCTCGGTCGAAAACAGCTTCGAGATGTCACTGAGCAGGCCCTCGGTCAGGTCGGTCATCTGCTTGGAGTAGATGTCGATCGCCGGACGGTGCATCGCCTGCAGCACCTCGTCGGGCATCGTGGTGGGCCCGGGGATGGCCAGAAATTCCCGGCCCGCGCGAACGGTCATTGCTGTTGGTCCTTGTTTTTGGAGGACAGGCTGGTAGGTCGCTGAATCACACTTTTACGCGGCGGCGCGCCCATAGAAAAGCACGTTAAACGCAGGGCTGTGGCGCTTATCTCCTGGTCTCGCGGCAGCCGGCGGCTTCCGCCTCTTCCACTGAGCAGAACCAGCGGGTGCCCTTGCTGATCTTCATCCTGATCTGGGTGTACCAGCGGCTAGTCGGCTGGTGGTAGATGCATTCGCCGGCGCTGTTGACGTTGCCCTTGATGGTGCAATCAGGTGAAGGCGCGACCGGTCCCGAGGCCGAGGCGAGCAGCACCGCATGGGCGCCGTCGGGCGGCTTGGTGGCGCCCAGGATGGCGGTCTTCTTGTTGCGGACGCGCCAGTCCCAGGGCGCGATGAAGGCGCCCTGCCACATCCCCGCCTTCGCCTCCCGTGCAGCGGCTTCGTCCGCGTCGTAATCATGGGACATGCGGGTGTAGGCCAGCGCCCAGCCGCTGCGCACCAGCCATTTCTGGATGTCCTCGCCGCCGACCTCGCAGCGCGCCACGGTGCGGCCGCGCCGGTCGATGGCGCGGGTGTGGCAGACCCAGCTCTTGCCCTCGGTATGTTTCGCGAGCTCGTCACGCGCGGCGACGCCGCAGGTCCAGCGCTCGGTCTTGGTGTTGAGGCAGAGCTGGTCGAGCGCGGGGGCGTCGATGCCGCCGAGCCGGATTCGCGTGTTCCCGATCACGACGGTATCGCCGGCGCGTACCTTGGCCGTGCCGGTGATATCGGCGGCCTCGGCCAGCGAGGGGAGGGCGAGGAAAGCCAGCGCAATCAGGACGTTTCGCAACATGCCGGTCCGCAAGTCCCAGGAAAATCTCGATAGAGCCTGCGATTGTGTCAGCTTTTGGCTACTCGGCCAGCGTATGCCGGACAGATAGGCTTTCAACTTCCCGTCATCAAAGCGGGCGAGTTGCGAATAGGGAGTGGCGAATAGGGACGACCCCTATTCGCTATTCGCCATTCACCATTTGCCTCCGCGCCACCGCTAGCCCCATCAGCACGAAGGCCGACGTCACCTCCGGTCCGCCAACCAGAATTCGCGTCGGCGTCTTCATCTTGTTCCATTCATAGGCACGGAACGGGCCACGGCGGCCGCCTTCGCCGATGGCATCGACGATCACGTTCAGCGCCGGCGCAAAGGCGCGCGGGTCGGCGCCGAGATGGCCGAGCGCGATCAGCGCCAGTGCGGCGTCGAACGCGTTCATCTCCGCGGCCATCAACTCGCCTTTGACGTAGGACAGCACGCGGTGGCGGATGAAATCGAAATCGCCGTCGGGATCGATGGCGGCCTGGGCCGACAGTGGCAGCGCCAGGAACGCTGCGTAACAACGGCCGAAATAGGCACTGTAGAGCTCCGGCAGATAATAAATGTGCGAGCGCGGATTGGCGAAAGCGCCGCTGGCCGCCAATCGCTTCTGGAAACCGATGATGCGATGCACAGTGGCGAGCCGCGATGGCGTCTCAAGAATCTTCCAGCGCGCCAGGTTGCGAAAGCTGACCTCGAGAACGTCGAGATTGAGCGTCGGATCGAGATCGTTGCCGTAAGGACGCTCGCCCGCGAGATTGTCGATCCAGGTCGCAATGCCACCCTCGTAGTCGATATGGTCGTTCAGCGGCACCGTCACGCGCGGCGCGTTGACGCCGGCGCGGACCTGGTAGCCGGCGTAGAAATCCAAGAGCGGCTGGTCGATGATCGGATCGGTGCAGCCGGCCTGCGTCGCTGCCGAGATCGAGCAGGCCGTGGTGTCGCAATCCGGCACGTAGATTCCGAAGCCGAGATCCTGCTTGATCTGGGCGAAGAAGCGGGAGAAGCGCGGATGCGGTGCCGGCGCGAGCGCCGTGATGACATTGAACCGCACGCCGTCGATGCCCTCGACCTCCTCGCGGCTGATATTGATGCAGAAATCCACCATGTCGGCGATCGCGCGCTCCGCCGCGACCTTGTCGGCGGGTGAGGCCAGCCCGGTCTCGACATAGCTCAGCAGCGCCTCGATGAAGAACGCATCGTAATAGGCCGAGCGGTGGCGGATCTGCACCGGCTCCCACATCGGCTCGGCAACCCCTCGCCAGGGCGGATGGACCACGGCGCGCGCCGGCGAACGCGCGATGAAGACGCGGGCGAGGTTGAACAGCAGCGAGGAGTTCTTGTAGCCGCGCGCGTTGAGGCCCGTGAGCGCCATGATCAGCTCGCGTCCGCGACAATCGGGATCACCAATCAGGTTGAAGGCGGCGTAGGTCGGCAGGAAACCGTTCTTGCGGTACGAGCCGAGCAGGTGCTGTGCGCAATCGCGGATCACGCCATCGATCTGCGATTGTTGCGGCGCCTTGCCGACGAACATGGCCGGCGGCGGCCTGGGATGGTCGAGCGCGATGCTGTCGACGAGATCGGCCACGGGCTGGCCGACGGCCGCCCAGTCGGGCTCGGCCTCGTCGCGGGCATGGGCAAGCGCTTGGCGCAGCGCCGCCAGCCTCGCTTCGTCGCGCAGCTCGGGCAGTCCGGCCCGTCGCAGCAGCATCCGTAGCGCGGGATTGCCGAGCGCAGTCTTGTAGAATTTGGCCAGATGCGGATCGCCGCCGGACGCGCCCGACAAGACGGGATCGCAGACCTCGTAAAGCGAGGGGCCGTCCTTCCGCGCCGTCAGCGCCCGGCAGGCGGCGCCGGCAAAATATTGAAAGCTCATGAAATACCTGGTCGCGGGGCATTGGCCGGGGGCCGGCCGGCGCGCTCCCAGCCGCGCGCCACCCCCTGCAAGTCGTTGAAAAAGCTACCCGGATTCGCAGGAAATACAAATGTGATGGGAGTCACAGAAAAAGCCGGGACGAAGGCTGCCTGATGCCGCTCCGGAAGGCTACGGGGAGCAAAAAATGGAGAAACCCAGGCCTGAGAATTATCTAACATCTTCAGTGACTTAGCTCAAAATTTGAGCAATCTATTGCCCGGGGGCCTATATGCGGTTAAAGGTTTGTTTGGTGCGGCGCCGCAAATTGCGCGCAATTCGGGGGCACATCCCCGGCCGATCCCTCAAACCTAAAGACGCTATCGCGCTACTCAAACAGTGTGCGCGCGCTTGGCTGGTCTTTGGCACAGGAACGAACCGAGATGAATGTAAGGCAGCTCGACCTCTCCAGACGCACGATTGCCGTCGCCGCCGCCCTCATCGGCACGGTGTCGCTCGTCATCGGCGCGCATGCTGCTCTCAACATGCGGGCGATCGATGCGGCCAAAGCCGTCTCGACCGACCAGATCACGGGCTCGATCGGCCATGCCACGCATCTGGCGCTGGTCATCGGCAATGGACATTATCCTGACGCCAACGCGCCGCTGACGCAATCGATCAACGACGCCCGCGCGCTCTCGTCGTCCCTGCGCAAGAACGGCTTTGACGTCGACATGGTGGAAGATGCGACCAAGGACGACATGGTCCGCGCCGTCAACCGCCTGAAGTCCCGGATCAATCGCGACAGCGTCGTCATGCTGTTCTTCGGCGGCTACGGCGTGCAGGCCGGCCGCGAGAGCTACATGCTGCCGGTCGATGCCGTGATCTGGAAGGAAAGCGACGTCCGTCGCCATGGCGTCTCCATCGACGGCGTGCTCGAGATGATGAAGGAGCAGGGCGCCAAGGCCAAGCTCGTCGTCGTCGACGCCTCCCGCCGTAACCCTTACGAGCGCCGCTTCCGCTCCTACAGCCACGGCCTCGCGCCGATCAGCGCGGCCGACAACGCCTTGATCCTCTCCTCGGCCTCGCCCGGCAAGGTCGTCGACGACGGCAAGGGCGAGCACAGCGTGCTCGTCAGCGAGCTTCTCAACAACCTCAATGCGCAAGGTAGCAGCGCCGAAAGCGTCTTCAACAAGACCCGCGTCGCCATCTCCCGCGCCAGCGAAGGCGACCAGGTCCCGAGCATCTCATCGTCATTGCTCGAGGACATTCGCTTCGGCGAAGCCGGCGGCTAGTTTTTCTTCTTCAATCTCTACTTCGCCGCTTCCGCGCTCGCCATCACCGGGCGCACCGGATCGCCCTCGCGCAGCAGCGCGCCGGCGCGGGCGACGACGACGTCGCCATCGTTGAGTCCGTCGCGGACCTCGATATTGCCGCCCGACATCAATCCGATCTCGACGCGCTTGGTCTCGACGCGGTTGCGGCGGATCACCTGCACCACGGTGCCGGCCGAGGAATATTGCACGGCTGTCAGCGGCACCGCGACATTGCAGCTCTGTCCGGTCTTGATCAACGCGCGGCCGCTCGCATTCAGCAACAGGCGCTTCTGCGAGGAGATGCCGATATAGACCATGCCCTGCTGGATGTTCGGCTCGACGGTCGGTCCGATGCGGCGAATCTTGCCATCGATGTCGTCGGCGCCGGCAATGCGCACGGTGGCCTGCTGGTTGACGGCGAGCTTGCGCATGTCGGTGGTCGCGACCAGGCCGACCAGGTCGTATTCGCTGCGCGCCACGATCGTGAACAGGGCCTCGCCCTTGGCGGAGGCGAAATTGCCGATCTGCGCGGTCGACGTGGCGATCACGCCCGCCACGGGCGCGGTGACCTGAAGCGTGCCGCCTTCCGGCAGCGCCAGCCGCGCCAGCACCTGGCCGGCGGTGGTGGTCTGGCCGGCTTCCGCCAGCACCTCGGTCACCTTTAGGCCCGGACGTTCGGGCCGCACCGACGTTTCCTCGCGCGCAATGATCGTGCCGGTCGCCTCGACGATGTCGGAGAAGCAGGATTTCGCGACCTTCAGCACCGTGACCGCCGGCCCCTTGGGGGCATCGTCCTCGGCGGCTCCGGCCGGATATTGGCCGAGAGCGAACACTCCGGCGATGGCTGCGGGAAACAGGCTTCGGGCAACGGCACGGGGCAAATGACGCATCGAAAATTCCACGGGGTTATAGCCCTTCAATCGATAGCAGATGGCAACGGGCTGGACTACGGCAGCGTTGTCCCACGGCGGGGTGCCACACCGGCGCGGGCCGCCGCGGCAAGTCCTGATTAGTCGCGGGATTGGAGATCAGGTTCGCTCCCGCCGAATGGGGCAGGTTGCGGCGCAGGCCGGCCGCGCCTCCTTCACGGCAGGCTCAGAAACTCCACCCAGTTCGGCTTCTTGCCGGTGGGATAGGATTTCAGCTTGGCGAGCGCGCCGCTGCTCTGGTCGATCGCATAGACCGTCATGCCGTCGGAGAGTTCGCCGACCGCGGCGAGATAGCGCCCCGAGGGATCGACGTTGAAGCCGCGCGGCTGCTTCTCGGTCGGCACGCTGCCGATCGTGGTCAGCTTGCCGCTTGTTGCATCGACCTTGTAGGCGGTGAGCGTGTTCGTGGTGCGCTCTGAGGCGTAGAGGAAGCGCCCGTCCGAGGTGATGTGGATGTCGGCCGCCCAAGGCTTTCCGTTGAAGCCCTCGGGCAGCGCGGTGGTGCGCTGGGTCTCGGTCCAGGCGCCGCTCTTGGCCTCATAACTGAACGCCGCGACGTCGCCGTTCAGCTCGTGAACGAGATAGACGAACTTGCCGTTGGGGTAGAACACGAAGTGCCGCGGCCCCGATTTTTCCGGCACCTTGTGGGCCGGTGGATCGCTCGGCGTCAGCGTGCCGGTCGTGGCGTCGAACGCAAAGCTCAGCACCTGGTCGGAGCCGAGATTGGTTGCGAACACGAAGCGGTTGTCAGGCGAGGGCAGGAAGGCATGGGCGTTCAGCCCGGTCGGGATTATCTGCTTCGGCTCGCCGGCGACGCCGTTTGCGCCAAGCGGATTGAGCGCGACCTTGTTGCCGCCATAGGAGGCGCTGAACAGGAATTTGCCGCTGCGATCGACGGCGATATGGGCCATGCTGTCGGCGAGCGGCCCGTTGCCGATATGGCTGAGCTGGCCCGTCTTGGGATCGATCGCGAAGCTCACCGCAAGGTATGGCTGCGAGCGGATTCCGGCGATCAGCACGCGCTTGTCAGGCGTGATCGCGAGCGGCGTCGAGGAGCCCGACTTTTCGATGCCGGTAAAAGCTGCCGTCTGCACCGGTGTCATCTCGCCGCTCTCGGCCATCTTGAACACGCTGATGTCGTTGCTGTCGGCGTTGCCGACATAGGCGAAGGTTTCGGCCATGCCGGCACGGACTCCAGGAATGAGGGCGAGAAAAGCCAGGGTGGTGGCGATCGCAGCGCGCGGCAGGCGCGGCGCGATACGTCGGGTCGGTCTCAACATGGTCTCCTCCTCAAAGCCGGTGCGGCATTGTCGTTTTGCCGTCGAGGATAGCGGGAGGCGGGCCGTCGCACCAAATTCCAGTTGGGATTGATCGATGCCGAAATTGTATCGGTGGCTCAGGATGGCTACCGCACCGCCGCCGTCACGCTGCGGGAGGGCAAATGCGGGCCGGGCGGGCGATTAGGCGGCCCGAGCACGGTCCATACGGTGACCGCAAGCAGCCCGCAGGTCAGGATGGTCCAGGCGATCAGTCGTGTCCGCATCAGCCCTAATCCGCCGGTCGAAATCGCGATGCCCCGGGGCAACGATCGTGCACCGCAAACCGCGGCGATCCTATGACCTCGTTCACAGGCGAACCAATGCCGTCCCAGCGCATTGAAGCATCATGCCCCGTGAAAACGATCTCGAAGGCGAGCCCGATATGGGCGGCAAGCATGGCGGTCAGAAAGGCCAGCCCAAGCCGCCGTCGCGTCCGCTTGAGGGCGAGCGCGACGAGGACGTCGTGGCAAAGCGCCACACCGGTCAAACCGGTCGCAGCTCCCCGCCGACCAAACAAAAATAGCGCCGCATTCGCACCGGGAACGGCAGCCTCGCCTTGCCGTTATCCCGATCCCGCGAGCGGAGGAGATCGAAACGGAGGGCTGGCACGTGTTTTGGATCTATTGGGACACCGCCTGGTCGCTGATCATCAGCGGCATCATGTTCGCCACCATCGTCGCCCACCCCGACGCCGAGATCGCCGAAGTCCATGCCGCAAAAGGCCTGATGTGAGCTTTCGTCCCTCCGGGACGTCATCCTGCATGCTGCGCGAAAAAGCGCGATGAGATCGGGATGTGATCGTCACCGCGCGTCCTTTCGTGTTCGAGCATGATCCTTACACCGGCGCGCACTCGCTTTCGGATCACGCTTCGTCATTCTCGCTCCCTGACCGAGTCGAGCTTCAAGTCAATCGCGTTCGATCGCATTCAGCCGCATCACGATCGTTCGATGCCAATGACCCCACGGACATCGCGGATGGAGCGGCGCGTAATGAGCGCGCCGCTAAGCCGCCGCGGCCTGCGCCGACAACAGCTGCTTCAGTTTCGCCGCCGGCACGGCCGGGCTGAACAGCCAGCCCTGCATCTGGCTGCATCCGAGCTGTCGCAGCACCTCGCGCTGGGCCTCGGTCTCGACGCCTTCGGCGGTCGTCGCCATGTGCCGCGCGGCGGCCATGTGCACCACCGCCTGCACGATCGGGGAGGAATCATCGGGCTCGCCGATGTCGCTGATGAAGCTGCGATCGATCTTGATCTTGTCGAACGGGAAGCGGTGCAGATAGCTCAGTGACGAATAGCCGGTGCCGAAATCGTCGAGCGCGATGCGCACGCCGAGCTCGCGCAGCTGCTGGAGGATCGTCAGCGCCTCCTCGTCGTCGCGGATCAGCACCGTCTCGGTGATCTCAAGCTCGAGCCGCCCCGGCGCCAGCCCCGATTCCGCGAGCGCCGCGGCGACCTTGAGCGCCAGCGTCCGCGATCGGAACTGCACCGGCGAGACATTCACGGCGATGTGGATCTGGCCGGGCCAGCTCGCGGCCTCGGTACAGGCCTGCTTCAGCACCCATTCGCCGATCTCGCTGATCAGGCCGGTGTCTTCGGCGACCGGGATGAAGTCCGCGGGCGAAACCATGCCGCGCTCGGGATGGCGCCAGCGCAGCAGCGCCTCGCAGCCGGTGACGACATTGGCCGCGAGGTCGACCAACGGCTGGTAGTGCACCTCGAACTCGCCGCGCGCCAGCGCCTGGCGCAGATCGAGCTCGAGCTGCCGGCGCTGCCGCGCCTTGGCGTCGTATTCGGGCGAGAAGATGCGAAAGGTGCGGCGCCCTTCCGACTTCGCGGCATACATCGCAAGATCTGCGCGCTTGAGCAGGTCGTCGATATTGTCGCCGTGATCGGGCGCGATCGCGATGCCGATGCTGGCATCGGTCGGGATCTCCTGGCCCTTGCAATTGACGGGTGCTCGCAGCGCATTCAAGATCGTCTCCGCCAACGCGGCCAACTGAGCCTGATCGTTGGTGCCGGCCTTGATGATCGCGAATTCGTCGCCGCCGAGCCGTGCGACCATGTCGTTGCCGCCGGCGCAGGCGCGCAGGCGGCTTGCGACCTTGCGCAGCAGCTCGTCGCCGACCTCATGTCCGAGCGAATCGTTGACGCCCTTGAACTCGTCGACGTCGATATAGAGGATCGCGAACGGCTTGCCTTGGCCGAGTTCGGCGACGCGGCGCTCCAGATGGCCGCGCATCAGCACGCGGTTGGGCAAGTCGGTCAGCGCGTCGTAATGCGCCATATGCGCAATGCGCTCGTCGGCGCGGATGCGCTCGGTGACGTCGTCATGGGTCGCGAGCCAGCCGCCGGCCGCGCCCGGCTGGTTCTTGATCTCGATCAGGCGGCCGTCGGCGGTCTCGACGATGGCGCTCTGGGTGCGCCCGATATGGCTCAGGATATCGTCGCAATAGGACTCAACGTCGCCGTGGAACGAGCCGGTGTGGTGGCGATGCCGGATCACGTCGCGGAAATGGACGCCTGGCTTCACCACGTCGGCGGACAGCGCGTACATCTCGATATAACGCCGGTTGCAGACGATCAGCCGCTCGTCCTGATCGAACATCAACAGGCCCTGCGTCATGGTGTTCATCGCGGTGTCGAGTCGTTGCTTCTCCAGCGAGAGCCGGTGCGTCACCTGGCGGAAGATCAGATAGAGCGTCAGCACGAGCAGCCCGATCGACAGCACGGCCACCGCGACGAAGAACTTCGTCTGCGTGCGCCAGGTGGCCAGCGTTGCATCCAGCGACTTGGTCGCGACCACGACCAGCGGCTCACCGGTGAGGAGGCGCGCGGCGACGATGCGGTCCTTGCCGTCGATCGGGCTTGCGAGTTGGGTGGTGACGAAGGTGCGCTCGAACACCGCCATCTGCTCGGGCGTGCCCTTGCGGAAGTTCTGCCCGATCATGTCATCGACATGCGGGATGCGTGCGAGCAGCTGGCCGTTCTGGTGGTGCATCGCAATCGAGGATTCCTCGCCGAGCCCGGTCGAGGCGAAGAAGGATTCGAGCTGCTCCGGCGCGATCGCGCGCGAGACCAGCCCAAGGAATTCGCCGTGCGGGCCGGAGACGCGCCGCGCGAACACGATCGCCGGTCCGTTGCCGAGCCGGCCCCGTACGATCTCGATCTCTTCCTGCGCGGCCGGATCGTTCTTGAGGCGATTGAAATAGCCGCGGTCGGCCACCGAGATCGCGGCAACCGGCCAGCGCCGCGACGAATTGATCAGCACACCCTCGGAATCGAACACATTGGCGCCGGCGACGTCAGACCAGCCGCTGGCCTTTGCGCGCAGCACCTCGTGCAGGGCGAGCGTGCCCATCTCGCTGCGGAAGACGTCAGCGGATTCGATGCCATGACTTTCGAGCTCGGCGATGATGCTCTTCTGGAGCACCGCAAAGTCCTCGAACTCACGGTCGAAATGCCGGGCGAGCAGGCGGACGGAGTTTTGCAGGCTCTCGCGGCCGCTCTCGATCGCATTCTGCCGGAAGCGGTCGACGGTGAGCGCGGTGCCGACGGCGGTCGCGGCCATCAGCACGAAGCCGCCGACGATCAGCCATGTCAGCGGTGCCCCGCGCCAACGGCGCAGCAACGCGCGCATCCGCGCGGTCCATCCAATCGATGTGCCCATCCAGCCCTCCCGTGGGACGCAAGATGCAGCAAAACCGCCAAGACCCCGTTACCAGCGAGGGTTAGGAAAGGATGAATTGGAGCGCGCGAGCCGGCGCCGGTTCATCCGGGCGCGCCTGAGCGGAGGCTTGTCATCCCAATGATCGTCTTGCTGCCGCAGCCAAATCGGCGCAATTTGCCGCGTCCGCTGATTTGCGGCCCAGGTTCTGACCAAGGTTCGTTTCCGATGATCACCGCATCCAAGGCCTTCATTGCATTCTGTCTGCTCGCGGTGGGCGGTACCGCGCTGGTGATCGGCCCCACCGACCTGCGCCGCGTGCTGCTGACGGGCGAGGCGAAAACCGAAGCCGCCGCCAAGCCGGAGGCAAAGGTCGAACCCAGACCGGAACTCAAGCCGGAAGAGCCGAAGCTTGCCGCCAGCGCGCCGGCCGCAACCGCCTCGCCCGAGCCGAAGGCGGGCGCGTTGGCCGAGACGCAGAAACAGGTCGCGGCGCTGGCCGATCTCGCGCCGGTCAAGCCGCCGGCGGCTGCGACCGATGCGGGCCCCCGTTTCGACGTTGCGCGGATCGACGATCATGGCGAAGCCGCGGTGATCGCCGGCCGGGCCACGCCGGGTGCGAAGGTCGAGCTCTTGCGCGACGGCAAGCCGCTCGATTCGGTCGTGGCCGATGCGTCGGGGCAGTTCGTGATGACCCCGCCGCAGCTTCCGGCCGGTTCCTATGAGCTGACCCTGCGGGCGAAATCGACCGACGGGACCGTCACGCAATCCGCCCGCTCCATGCCGGTGACGATCGCCGAAGCCGCGCCGCCGCCCGCGCGCCCGGTACCGGCCGCGCGGCAGGAAGCGAAACAAGAAGCGAAACAAGCGCCGAACCAGGCCGAGAAACCCGACGACAAGCCTGATGTCGTGGCCTCCTTGCCCTCGGCGTCGCCGCGCCTGGCCTCGGCACCCGACGGGCCCGCGGCTCGGCCCAGATTGACTGGCGCGCCGAAGCCGAAGGTTATGGCCCGGGCGCCGGCAGCGACTGCAGTGGCATCGGCTTCGCCGGCGGACGCGCTCAATGGTGCACCGGCGGAAGCGGGTGGCAGCCGCGTGATCTCCCGCGGCGACAGCCTGTGGGCGCTCAGCCGGCTCGCCTATGGTGACGGCGCCCGCTACGCCGTGATCTTCAACGCCAACCGCAACAAGATCCATAATCCCAATTTGATCTATCCCGGCCAGACCGTCGTGATGCCGCCAAAGGCGCAGTGAGGCGGTTCTTCTTCTTTCTCTCTTCTCTGCGGCCATCCTTCGAGACGCCCGCCTCAGGCGGGTCCTCAGGATGAGGAGATGAGCGCGGCAGCAGTTTCAACGGGCACCGATGCTGCCTAGCCTCGTCCTTCGAGACCACCGCTCCGCAGTCCCTCAGGATGAGGCGAATTGGCGTCGGAGCTGTTGAAATGCTGCCGCACATTCCGCCCTCATCCTGAGGAGCCCGCTAAAGCGGGCGTCTCGAAGGATGTGCCGCGAGGAGAGTCCCGGTTCCCGTAAGCGATTGCTTGCTTCTTACCGGGAGAGGTAAGCAGCCACCCGCGACGCTTTGCCCTTTGCCGCTCCGGAACAATCGGTTCCCCCAGGCGTCATTGTGACGCGACGCAATGCGCGCTTGGCGCTGGGAGGAGGCCGAGGTGGTCGGGTCAGCTTTCGTGTCCAGACGCATGGGACTGGCGTTGGCGGGCGCTGCCCTCATGTGTGTGGCAGTGCTGCTGCCTGACAAGGCCGAGGCCCAGTTCGGATTGCGCGGCGGTCCGCTCGGCGTTGCACGGTTTGCCGTCGGCCACATGATCGGCATGTCGCGCTTGCGCCATGCCCGCATGGCGGTGCGCGGTGGCCGATACCGTTCGGCCGCGCTGAGGTCGCAGGATCCCCGCGGCGCCGAGCGCGGCCAGCCTGCCAACCCTTACGTCCTGCGTGCGGCGCTCACGGCGCAGGCCGCGCTGTCGGGCTGGCAGGGCGGTCGCCGTCAGCAGGGATGGTGGCGCCATCCCGACGGCAGCTATGGCTGGGTCGGTCCGGTGTTCTGGCCGTTCGCGCATGATGATCTCACCACCGCGATCATCTTCGGCGACACCACCAGCCTCTCGCTCTATGGCTATGGCGACATCTATGCGGCGATCTTCGCGCCCTACGTCGCCACCGAGCTTGCTGCCTACGTCGCGCCGCAAGGCCGGGGCGCGCGGCGAATTCCGTCCGCGGAGACTCTTTGCGAAGCCAGCGACGCCGGCAGCCTCCCCGTCGAGCGGATCACTGCCGCCGTGGCGCCGAACGAATTGCAGCGCACCGCGCTCGACGAGCTCGCATCCGCCTGGAACGCCGCGCGCGACACCATCCGTACCGCCTGCCCGACGCAGGCCCCGGCCACGGCCGCCGAGCGCCTCGGCCTGATGCGCGAGCGGCTCCAGGCCATGATCAAGGCCATTGACGCGGTCGCGCCGCCGCTTTCGAAGTTCGTCAGTCTCCTCAATGACGACCAGAAGACAAGACTCAATGCGCTCGCCAATGAGCGTCGCGCCGCGCTAGCGGCGGCTCTGCCCAAGGACGCGCCGGCGGCCGCCGCCTGCAAGCCGGACTATGATCCTCGCTATGACGAAAAGGCGCAGCGCCAATACGAGCAGCTCGTGCAGCAGCAATGGCCCGTTGCCGAGATTGCTTCCGCGCTCAAGCTCGACGAGGTCGCCCGCGCCCGCCTTGACGTGCTCCAGGACACCACTCTGCGCACCATGGAGACACTGAGCGCCTGCCCGGCGGAGGCCGCCGCGACACCGCAGGCCCGCCTCGCCGCCGTGAAGGCGCGGCTGGAGACAATGCTGCAAGCGGTCGGCGGCGTCAGCGATGCACTCGACGATTTCGAGGCGGATCTGAGCGACGAGCAGAAGGCCGGCTTCGAGGCGATCGGGCCGAAGCGGGGGGCGTGAGCGCCCAGCTCCAAGTATCTGCAACGCAAATGTCGGCGATGCTGCGCACCACAGACAATCCATGCCCGTCTTCGAAGGCCTGCCGTCCTGCAGATCCTGCGATGAGCCCTGTGCTCCTGCCGCGGCACTCGGATGTTCTTCCTTAGGCGACGAAGGACGCCGGACGCATCGATAAGTCGGCTGCTGGGCCTCTCGAAACTGGATGATATCCAGGCCGTGATATACAACAATTTTTGTATATCATGAGGGTTCCATGCTCGTTTGCAAGTGGGGAAATAGCCTGGCCGTTCGCCTGCCCAAGGCACTCGTTGAGGCTCTGAAGCTTTCACCAGGCGACGAACTCAATGTGGTGGCAGCCTCGAAGGGCCAGCTCGCAGTGGAGAAGATCGACAAGCGGGCGGAATTTCTCAGGCAGGCGGAGCAGTTCCAGTTTGCGCTGCCCGAAGGCTACAAGTTCGTCCGCGACGAGGCGAACGAGAGGTGAGCGCCTTCTTCGATAGCAACATCCTGATCTACGCCTACTCGACCGACGCCCGGCGCCAGCGGGCGCTGACTACGATCGCCGGCGGTGGCGCCATCAGCGCGCAGGTGCTGAACGAGTTCACCAACGTGTTCCGCAAGAAGCAGAAGCAGGGCTGGCTCGTGATCGAGGCAGCTGTGCAATCCCTCCGCTTTCGTTTCCCCGACATCGTGCCGCTGACATCAGACACGCACGCTGCGGCGCTTGCGCTTGCCCGCGATCACAGCCTTGCGTTCTATGATGCTCTGATCGTTGCCGCGGCAATCGAGGCCAGCTGTGACACGCTCTACAGTGAAGACCTGCAACATGGCTGCAGCATCCGCGGGCTCACCATCGTCAATCCGTTTCTTGGGGACACGCCGTGAACGCTCGCGCCAGCACGGCCTCGCGGATTTCTGGGTCATCGGGCGCTCCGCCGTCATACCGCACGACGATGTCAGCGCCATGCACGCGATAATCCTCCGGCAGAAGAAGCGTGAAGCCGTGCATCAGCGGATAGCCGCTGACCGGATCGAGCGGCCATTGTTCGCTCGTGATGCCCGGCGGCAGCCAATAGACCCAGCCGTGATCGCGCGCACGTCGGCGGGACGGTCCAGCATCTGCAAATCATACGCACGCGTAGGCAAGGCAAACGCCACGATCGTCTCCATCCGATTCTGACCTCGCCGTTGAGGCGATGGTCAGTCGCGAGGAGGCGGGATGTGGTTCGTGGGGATGCTGCCATCCTCCCAGTGTTTTGCCTGACGTGTCAAACCACGCCACCACCGGCGCGAGGCCCTCGTAAGTCATTGATCTTGCAGCCCCCGCCTACTGTGCATGGGGTTGTTTTCGCACTTTTGTTTTGGCTACCCTCGCCGCCGCACCGCGGCCGCATCCACCACGTTCTCCACCTCCTCGCGCCAGGACAAGATCTCCATCGCGAGCACGGGGTGATTGAAGCCCTTGAGATGGAGATCGTCGAGGGCGCGGGCTTCGACCCAGGGTTCGACCATGCCGTAGACGCGGCGGCTCACCACGATCTGGTTGGGCTTGGCCTCGCCGCAGAGGCGGGAGGCGAGGTTGGTGACGCTGCCGATCGCGGCATATTCCAGCCGCTGCTCGAAGCCGACCTGGCCGAGCGTGGCATAGCCGAGCGCAATGCCGATGCCGAAGCCGAGGCTATGGCCGCGGTTGCGCCAGCGCTCGGTCAGCGGGCCGATCGTGTCGCGCATCTCCACCGCCATCTTCACGGCGCGCTTGGTGTGGTCCTCGAATTGAATCGGGGCGTTGAACAGGATCATCACGCCGTCGCCGGCATATTTGTCGAGCGTGCCCTCATACTTGAAGATCAGCTTGCCGAGCGCGGCGTGATATTCGCGCAGCACGTTCATCGCCTCTTCCGGCTCGGTCGCTTCCGTGAACGCGGTGAAGCCGCGCAGATCGCAGAACACCACGGTCACCTCGCGGCGCTGGCTGGTGAGCAGCCCCTCGGGGCTGTCCGAGGAGGCGATCAGCTGCGCGACCTGCGGCGCCAGGAAACGCTCGAGCTTGCGGATGCGCTCGATCTCGCCGAGCTGGGTCTTGACGCGCTCCTCCAGCGACTTGTTCCAGTCCTTGAGCTGCTCGGTCTGCTCGCGCAGCTTGTCAGCCTGGGCGCGCACGGTCTCGTTCGCCGCCTCCAGCGCGCGGCTCTTGTGGTCGACCTCGGTGAACAGCCGCGCATTGCGCATCGCCAGCACCGCCTGGTTTGCAAAGGTGCGCATCAGGCCGATGATGCTGGGGGCGAAATCGCCGCTGGCACGGCGCAGCACCACCAGCGAACCGAGCGTGCCCTGCTGATCGACCAGCGGCACCACCAGCACCGAATGGAAGCCGGCATTGACGGCGACGTCGCGCAACGGCTGCTCGAAGGCATGTTCGAGATCGGCCAGCGCGATCGGCTCGCCGCTCACCGCCGCATCGCTCAGGATGTTCTCGCCTTCCTCGATGGTGAGGTGGGCACCGTCGGCCGATTTGCCGATGCCATTGGCCTCGACCAGGCTGAAGCGGCGCTCATCCGCCTCATAGCCGTAGATCAGCACGGCATCGGCACGGGTGATCTCGATGGCGCGGGCGGCGATCGTCGGCAGCACGGCATCGAGATCGAGCGAGGAGGCGACCGCGCGGCCGACCTCTTCCAGCACCTTGAGCTCGTGAATCGACTGCGCGAGATCACGGGTGCGCTCCTCGACCTTGGTCTCCAGGTTCGAATAGGTCTCCTGAATCTGATCGGCCATGCGGTTGAACTGGCTTGCGAGGTCCTCCAGCTCGTCCGAGGTGCGCACATCGATGCGATGACTGAAATCTCCCTCGCCAAGCTTATGGGCGCCGTCGCGCAGCGCCGTGATCGGGATGATCATGCGGCGGGCGAGCAGCGTGCCGGCGAGGATCGCGACCATCAGGCCCATGCCGATCAGGAGCGCGATGCGCACGAGCTGGTCGCGGATCGGCATCAAGGCCTGCGTGGCCGGCTGCTCGAACAATACGCTCCAGCCGAGCTTCGGCAATGTGCTCGCGGCGCTCATCACCGCATGGCCGTTGAAGTCGGTGCCCGACGTGTCCGGCTCGCGGCCGGGCGCGATCGCGGCCGCGACCTGCGGCAGTTTTGACAGATCCTTGCCGACATCAGGCCCTCTAGGGGACGTCGCCAGCACGCGGCCGCGCGGGTCGACCACATAGGCAAAGGCGGCCTTGCCGACCTGGGCGTCGGACAGGAGCTCGGAGAGGAAGCTGAGATCGATCTCGGCGACAGTGACGCCGGCGTTGAAGCCGGAATGCGCCACCGAGATCGACATGTAAGGGGTCCGGTCGGCGAACCAGGCCGGCGCGTAGCTGACGCCGCGGGCGACGGTGTCGGTGAAGCGCATGTCGCGGGAGAGGTCGGCATTGCTCCCCGTCGTGGTCGACTGGCGCGAGACGCGCAGCACCTCGCGGCCCTCGCCGTTGAGCTGGAATAGCTGGCTGACGACCGAGACCTGGTGCAGGAGCGACG
Source organism: Bradyrhizobium sp. 147 (assembly GCF_023073935.1). Classification (NCBI taxonomy): domain Bacteria; kingdom Pseudomonadati; phylum Pseudomonadota; class Alphaproteobacteria; order Hyphomicrobiales; family Nitrobacteraceae; genus Bradyrhizobium; species Bradyrhizobium sp. 147. The sequence continues at coordinate 36,963 of NZ_JADPKL010000049.1, forward strand.
CGTAGTCGGCACGGCGCTTCTCGAGCGTATCCTGGCTCGCCCGCGTCACCCAGCTGATCTGGCGCTCGAGCTCCGAAATCGACTGCTCGACCCGCCGGGCGGCGCCTTGCGCCTTGTCCTCCAACCCGTCGATCAGCTGTGTCCTGGTGGCGCGATAGGAGATCCAGGTCTCCATGGCACCGTTGACGGCGAGCACGAACACGACGAGGCCGACGAGGGAGACAACGTATTTGGCGAACAGGCCCTCGCGTAAAAACCGTGTCTTGTCGTTCGCTCCTACCATCCCGATCCTCTCGCGCCGCCATTGACGCTGCGCGCTACGGGCCCTACCGGCGCTGGCAGCCTTCTACCACAATTCGGGCCAAGGATTGCCAAGGCGGCCGGCCGAGCCGCCGTTGTGGTTACCCGCTGCCGATGTAAGGGATCGCTGTGGAGCCCAGTGCGCGGGTCCGCCAATCACCGATTGAAGAGCTGCCGCAGCACGTCGTTCATTGGCTGACTGTCCTGCTGTACCATCGGCGGGTCCTCCAGGGCGGGGGCGGCAGGCGAGGCCTGTGGCGCCGACGTTGATGGCGTCGCCGGCAGGCTGCGGCTGCGGCCGGTGCCAGCTCCCGCGCCGCTGGAAAGCCCCTGCTGGATCAGATTGCCGATGGCTTCGCCCAGGGGACCGCCGAGCGGATTGTTCTGTCCCGGCTGCGAACCTTGTGGATTGGCATTGCCGCTCGCGCTGCCGCCGCCCGGTGCGGTGGTGCCGCCCAACCCCAGGCCGCCCAGGATATTGCCAAGCCCGGCGCCATCGGGGCCGAACAGGCCCTTGCCCATCTCGCGCAGCTTGGCATAGGCGGCATCCGGATTGTCGAGCACGCCGGCCATGTCGGGATAGATCCGCGGCTGCGACCAGGTGCCCTGGATCATCACGGGGATGCCGAAGCCGACCGGGTCGGAGGTACGGCCCTGACCCTCGGTCGTCATCACGAGCTTGGGCTCGACGCGGAAGCCCATCATCTTGGTGTCGAGGGCGATGGTGCCGGCGCCGGTGACGCGCACCAGCGGCCCGGTCAGATTGAGATCGGTCGTCACCGCCTGGCCCTTGTCGATGCGGAAGGAGGCCGAGAGCTGCGACAGGTCCGTGCTCTGCTCCTGGCTGGGGTCCTGATTTTCCTGCCAGCCGGACAGCGTGCCCATGGTGAGCGAGCGGATCATCTGTGCGACGTTGATGCCGCGGATCGCGCCGTCCTGGAAATTCACGAAGGCCGTGCCCTGCATGTTCGCCATCAGCGCGCGCTGGCTGGTGCCGGCGCTGCGCAAAGCGAGCTTGGCCTGCAGCTTGCCGTCGATTCGGTCGAATTCGGCAAGGCCCTGGAGCAATGGCCGCGCGCGGACGCCGACGAGATCGGAATGCATGGCGAAACTCGGTGCGCCGGTGGTCGCATCCAGGATGATCTCGCCCGAGACCTGACCGCCATAGGCGCCGAGATTGGCGGTGCTGGCCTTCAGCACGCCGCCGGCGAGTTTTGCATCGAGCGCGAGCGGCGAGAGGTGCGCATCGCCGATCACGGCCTCGTTCGCCGAGATCCTCACTTGCGCGTCGACATAGTTGAGCCCGGAGACGTCGATCGGCGCATTGCTCCAAGGCTGCCCGGCCGCGCCCTCCGGCGATTTTGCCAGCGGAATCGCGAGCCGCTGGAAGTCGAGATCGACCTTGACCAGCGGCTTGCTCGCGATATCGACCGAAGCCCAGCCGTTGAAGGGGCTGTCGCCGAGCCTGCCGTTCAGGCCGTTGATCATCACGATGTCGCCGCTCAGCCGGATCTCGGCGTGACCTGCGAGCTGGGACTTCAGCACGTCGGGCATGTCGATGGCGAAGTCGACCGGGATCGTCGGCCGGTCGCCGGTCGCCGCCGGCGTGGTCCCCTTGATGTCGAACTTGGTTGGATGTTCGCCGACGCGCGCGGCGCCGGTGATGTTGACTTTGCGATCGCCACCAACGACCGCCTCGGCGTTGATGGCGCTGATGCGGCCCTCGACGCGATCGCGCACGCGCGCGAATGCAATCTCGCCGTCGGTGATCTTGACGCGGTCGATGGTCGCGCCATTCGTGTCGAGCGCGAGCGGCTTCGACGCGGTGCCGGCATTCGGCAGGCGCTCACGCAGGAGCGGCTGGTAAAGCACGGGATGGATCACGACGAACTCGCTGATCTCAGGCCGGCCCGACCACACGCTGGAGAGCGACATGTCGGCCTGCAGGCTAGCGATCGTCAGGCGCGTGATGCCGCTGCGGTCCTTCGGGTCTTGCAGCGTGAGGTCGCTCAGAGTGACGTTCAGCGTCGGCCACAGGCTGATCTTCGTGGTGCCGTCGATCGACAGGCGATAGCCGGTCGCGCTCTCGACCCGCGAGGCAATCGTCGAGGTCAGGAAGCCGGAGGGGATTCCGACCACCAGAAGGATTGCAATCACGATGATGACGGCGGCCATTGCCGCGCCGACGAACTTCATAGCTCTCATGTCGACTTCCCAGCGACGGACGATCGGCGGCGAACCCGGCAGATTACCGTCATTTGCACGTGAGTTTATCCCGGGACGGGAAGCGGCTCCAAGCACGCAAAAATAATCGGGAGGTGCTGCAAAGTTATGTGACTTATGCCACACTTCTCCGGCGCGGTTTTACGCGATCCTAGGCTGATGGTTCCAAGCGATTTGCCAAGGACATTCACGAGTAAATTGACAAGGACATTGAAATGAGCAAGCAGGCCGAATTTGCGGTCATCCTGAAGATGAACGCGATGTTCGCTGACCTCGGCGCGGACGAGCTCCAGCGGCTGTCCGGTCTCTGCCACACCCAGCATCTGGCGAGCGGCGAGGTGCTATTTCAGAAGGGCGATCCAGGAGACGCGCTGTTCGGCGTGCGCCGCGGCCAGGTCCGCATCGAGACCGGCGCCTCCGACGGCAGCCGGCTGACGCTGAACTTCATGGGGCCAGGCGACCTGTTCGGTGAGGTCGCGGTGCTGGACGGCCAGAGCCGCACAGCCGATGCGACCGCGGGCGAGGCGAGCGAATTGTTCGTGCTGCGGCGCGAGGATTTCCTCGGTTTCCTCGAGCGCGAGCCGAAGGTCGCGATCAAGATCATCGCGCTGCTCTGCCAGCGCATCCGCTGGCAGAGCGAGCGCATGGAGGAATCCATGCTGCAACCGCTGCCGGTCCGGCTGGCGCGGCGGCTCTGCGCGCTCGCCGCCGATTTCGGCTCGGAGGTGCACATCTCGCAGGAGCAGCTCGGCGTCTTCGTCGGCGCCGCCCGTGAAAGTGTCAACCGCCAGCTTCAGGCCTGGCGCAAGGAGGCAATCCTCGATCTCCAGCGCGGCCGGATATTGCTGAGGAACATGACGAAGCTGACCGCGATCGCACGGAACGAGTAGAACTTACGAGCGCGCCTTGTCCCGACAGCTACTCCGCCGCTGGGCGCGCGAGGTTCTTCGGCGCTGGCGCGGTTTCCGCCGCTTCCGCCGGCGCTGCTCCGTGATGACCGGCGACCACCGCGTCCTCGCTGTGCACGATCAACCGCTTGGCGAAGCGCCAGATCAGGGCGCCGAAATCGTCCATCACCATGAACATCGCAGGCACGAACACCAGCGACAGGATGGTCGAGAAGATCAGGCCGCCGATCACCGCGAGCGCCATCGGTGAGCGGAACTCGCCGCCGGCACCGACCGCGAGCGCGCTCGGCATCATGCCCGCGGCCATCGCGATCGTGGTCATCACGATGGGGCGGGCGCGCTTCATGCCGGCGTCGATCATGGCCTCCTCGCGCGGCTTGCCGGCGCGAATGGCTTCGATGGCGAACTCCACCAGCATGATCGCGTTCTTGGTGACGATACCCATCAGCATCAGGATGCCGATCCACACCGGCGTGGTGAGCTGCTTGCCGGTGACGAGCAAGGCGGCGATCGCGCCGCCGATCGAGAGCGGCAGCGAGAACAGGATGGTGATCGGCTGGAGGAAAGTGCCGAACAGCAGCACCAGCACGGCGTAGACCATCATCAGGCCGGCCGTGATCGCGGTCGCAAAACCGTCGGACAGCTCGTTCAGGCTCTCGGCGTCGCCGGAGGGTGAGACTTTCACGCCTTTCGGCAGACTCTTCATCACCGGCAGGTCGTAGATCTTCTTGGTGGCATCGCCGAGCGCGGCGGAGCCGACAAGGTCGGCCGCAACGGTCGCCTGCCGCTCGCGGTCGTAGCGATTGATGCTGGTGGGGCCCTGGTCGAGCTTGACGTCGGCGATGACCGAGAGCGGCACGCCGCCCTTCTCGCCGTGCTCCCCGAGCGGGACACGGAGCTGCTCGAGCGTCTTCAGATTGCCGCGCGCGGCGTCTTCGAGCTGCACACGGATCGGCACCAGGCGATCGCCGACGTCGAACTTGGCGAGTGCAGGCCCGACGTCGCCGATGGTGGCGACGCGGATGGTCTGCGACAGGCTTTCGGTCGAGACGCCGAGCCGCGCGGCGAGATCGGCGCGCGGCTCGATGCGCAGCTCGGGTCGCTCCAGCGAGGTCTCCGAGATCACGTTGGCGATGGTAGGAATGCGCTTCATCTGCGTCGCAAGCTCGCTCGCGACGTTGTTGACGATGTTGGGATCGACACCGGTCACCACCAGCGAGATCGCGCGCAGGCCGTTCTCGTCCAGGAACCAGAAGCGGATGTCGGGAACGTTCTCCAGCTCCTGGCTGATCGAGAACTCGAGCTCGCGCTGGGTAATGTCGCGGCTGTCCTTGGGCGTGTAGTTGATGATCAGGGCGGCGCGCCGGACTTCCTGAGTGCCCGGCGGGACGCGCCCACCGTCGACGAAGATGCTCTTCACCTCGGGCCGCTTGCGCAGCCGCGCGACGATGTCCTCGGTGACCTTTTCGGTGTAGGCGAGCTGAGTGCCAGGCGGCAGCTCGAGGGCAAGCAGCGAGCGGGCGCTGTCCTGCGCCGGCAGAAAGCCCTGCGGCAGCAGCGTGATGCTCCAGATCGAGGCGGCGAAGACGCCGAGCCCGATCAGCACCGTGATAAAATAGTGCTTCACCGACCAGGCCACGATCCCATGATAGGACCGCAAGATGCGGCCGGGCGGCGGCTCCACATGCGTGTGGTGCTTGAGAAAGTAGGCGGCTAGCACCGGGGTGACGAAGCGGGCCGCCAGCAGCGAGAAGAATACTTGCACCGAAACGGTGATGCCGAACTGCTTGAAGAACTGTCCCGCGATGCCCGACATGAAGCTCGCGGGTGCGAAGATCGCGATGATGGTCAGCGAGATCGCGATCACCGCGAGGCCGATCTCGTCGGCGGCCTCGAGCGCGGCACGGTAGGGCGACTTGCCCATGTTCATGTGCCGGACGATATTCTCGATCTCGACGATGGCGTCGTCGACCAGAATACCCGTCGACAGCGTGATGGCGAGAAAGCTGACGAGGTTCAGCGAGAAGCCGAGCAGGTCCATCGCCCAGAACGCCGGGAAGATCGACAACGGCAGCGAAATCGCGGCGATGATGGTCGCGCGCAGGTCGCGCAGGAACAGGAGCACAATGACAACGGCGAGGATGGCGCCTTCGAACAGGGTCGAGATCGCCGCGTGGTAATTGCCCTTGGTATATTCGACCGAAGTGTCGATCAGCTTCAGATCGACGTCGGGATAGGAGGCCTTCAGCGCGTCGATGCGCTTTTGCACGGCCTCGGCTACCTTCACATCGCTGGCGCCCTTGGAGCGCTTGATGCCGAGCGCGACCACCGGCTCGCCGTTGAAGCGGGCGAAGGTGCGACGGTCGGCAATGGTGTCGGTGACGGTGCCAAGATCGTCGAGCCGGACCTCGCCGCCGCCGAACAGCGGGATCATTGTGCCGGCAAGATCGCCCAGCGTCTTGGCGCCGGCGAGCGTGCGGATGGCCTGGTCGTTCTTGCCGATCTCGGCGCGGCCGCCGGCGACGTCGACATTGGTGCCGCGCAGGCTCTGGCTGACATTGACCGCGGTCAGGCCCATCGCCTGCAATCGATCGGGGTCGAGCGAAACCAGGATCTCGCGCTCGACGCCGCCGATGCGCTCGACCTGGGCGACGCCGCGCACACCCTGCAGCGCGCGCTTGACCACGTCGTCGACGAAATAGGAGAGCTGCTCGGGCGTCTTGCCGGGCGAGATCGCGGCATAGGTGACGATCGGCAGGCCGATGACGTCGACGCGCTGGATCAGCGGCTCAGTGACGTTCTGCGGCAGGTTGGAGCGCACACGCGTCACCGCGTCTTTGACGTCGTTGAGCGCGCGGTCCGTGTTGGTCTCCAGCGCGAACTGGATCGTGGTGACCGACAGGCCGTCGGTGATCGAGGAGGTGATGTGCCGCACGCCCTCGACGCCGGACACGGCGTCTTCAACCGTCTTGGTGACCTGGGATTCCAGCTCGGCCGGCGCAGCGCCGAATTGCGATACCGCGACCGAGATCACGGGAATGTCGGCCGACGGCAGCCGCGTCACCGCAAGTTTGGTGAAGGAGGTCCAGCCGAGGATCAGGAGGATGATCGAGAAGACGACCGACGGCAACGGATTGCGGATCGACCATGCCGAGATATTGAGAGCCATCAGCGTACCCGCGTGCGATCGAGTTCATCGGCGAACATGGTTTTGATCTGGTCGCCGTCATGGAGCGAAGAGCCGGCGTCGGCGACGACGATTTCGCCGACCTCGAGCCCTTCCAGGATTTCCGTCGCGCTGTCGGACGACAGTCCGACCCGCACCTTTCGCGTCTCGACAATGTTGCCCTTGACGACTTGCACGGTGAGATGGTCGATCGCGGTCTTGGGGATCGAGACGCCGCAGCTTCGCTTGGCATCGATCGAGGCGCGGGCGAATACGCCGACCTTCAGCGAGGGATTGTTAGTGACGCTGATGCGCACGCGCCCGAGCTGGGTCGCGCGGTCGATTTCGGGCGCAACCAGCCGGACCCGGCCGATCAGATCGGGCGCGTCGTCGCGGCTGATGCGCACGGTCGCACCGGAGCTGAGCTTGGGCATGTGAACCGCCGGGACCTGGGCGTCGAGCTCGATTTCGCTGTTGACGGCGATGCGGAACATCGGGCCGGCCTGCGGCGAGGCCGGCGCGCCGACGATGGTGCGGACCTCGGTGATGAGGCCCGGCGCAGGCGCCTTCAGCGAGATCGGGCCTTGCGGGCCGGGCCGCTGCGGTTGGCCCGGCATCTGCGGCGGCGCGGTCAGGCGCGCCAGTTCCTGATTGTCGGTGACAACAGTGCCTTCGGTGACGAAGAGGTCCGTAACCCGCGAGCCTTCCTGGTCGGCCACGACCACGGCCTCGCGGCGCGGCACGAAGAAGCCGGTCACCCGCACGAGGTCGGAGAAGCAGGCATTGGTCGATTTCGTCACGATGACGAGCGCCTCGCCCGGCGTTTCCTTTGCCTCAGGGCGATGCCGATGCTCAAACAGATAATAGCCGAGGCCGAGCGCCACGACGAACACCACCGTTCCCGCCGGCTTGAGATATTCGGAAAGGTTCATCGCCGGATCATCCTGGCCTGGCTCACGGCCGTCCGTACGAGGCCTATCGAGAGCGTTTCCCTGAAATGAAGCGGCGTCCCGCAGGGCTGCGGGACGCGCTCTGGAAGCGAGACGTTACACCACATCACGACTTATCACTGCAAAGGATTGCGTCGTGCTTACTTGGATGCGGTGGTCTTGTTTTCCATGTTGACGACCTGCACGCGGCGGTTGACCTCCGCCATCGGCTGGCTCGGATCCTTCAGCTTGCTCTTCCCGTAGCCGACTGTGACGAGGTCGGTCGCGGAGATGCCGTACTTGTCGACGAGGTAGCGCTTGATCGAATCGGCGCGGCGTTCCGACAGGTCCTGGTTGTAGGCTTCGCCGCCTGCGGCATCGGTGTGCCCGGCGACCACGAAGGTCGAGCCCTTGAGGTCGGGGCTGGTCAGCGCCCGGCCGAGCGCCTGCACGGACGGCATCGACTTGGCACTGATATTGGCGGAGTTGTAGTCGAACGTGATCTCGAGATCGATGTTCGGCTTGTCCTTGGCGACCGAGGCGATTTCCTCGCGCTCGCTCGACGACAGCGAGCGCGTCGAGCGGCCACGCATGGACTGGATCAGCTTGGTCTCCGCCGCGTTCGGCGCGGGATCGGCCTGCGGAGCGATCGAGAGGCCGCGCGTCAAAGGCTTCTTTGCCGGCGGCGCGAGCGCGCGGACGATCTCGTCCTCGGTGACGTTCTTGCTGTTGCTTTCGTCGCCCGCGACGGCGGGCGGAGCCGGCAGCGACAGAGCGGCGCCGATGGTGATGATCGACAGGATCGCGGTAAGTCCCTTTGCAGCCAATCTCATAGCAGTCCCTCCTGCGCAGCCAGCTCGCGCGTTTCCAAATTCCTGCAATAAGCCCTCGGGAAAGCCCCCTTGCGGCATCCGCCCATTAGTCTTTCTTGGGCTGTTCAAGGTTCGAGGCGTGTCTTCCCTCAACTCAAAAAAATATCAACGCACTCCGTAACTTGCGAATTCCTGAACGATGTTCGGATCCATCGCCTTGGCATTGGCGATGTCGAGCGCACCTTCCTGGGCGGAGCCGTTGCGCTGCTTGGCAAGCCCGCGTCCGTAGAGCGAGGAGGTCAGGCGGGGATTGATCTTCAGGGCCGCGTCGAAATCGGCGATGGCGTTCTTGACCGCTCCCGATTTCAGGTTGACGAGCCCGCGGCTGTCCAACGCATCGACGAAGTTCGGCCGCAGCCGCAGCGCCTCGTTGCAATCCTTGAGTGCGCCCTGAAGGTCGCCGACCACGGTGCGGGTCCAGCAGCGGTTGTTCAGCGCCTCGACGTCCTTCGCGTTGATGCGGAGCGTATCGTCGAAATCCTTGATGGCGAGGTTGTAGGCGCCCTTGCTGGCATAGACCTGGCCGCGCCGGTACAGCGCGTTCACGTCGTCCGGATTGGTGGCAATCTTGGCTGTGAGGCTCTTGATCGTGGGGTCGTCAGCCAGGACGGCGGGGCTCGGCCCGCCGTCCGCGTTCGGCGCGGGAGCGGGATCAGCCGGCTTCGCGGGCGGCGGCGGTGGCGGCAGGGCGGCCTCGACCTGCGGCTTCGGCGAGGGTGCCGGTGCAGGAGGAGGGGGTGGCGCCGGCGACGCAACCGTGTCGGCCGGCTTCGTCGGCGGAGGCGGTGTCGGCGGCCCGGGTGGTGCCGGCGGCGGGTTGTTGGCGACCACGGCCGGCGGCGCCGGTGGTGGCGTCGTCGACGGCCGCGATCCGCCGGCCCCCGGAATGAACGAGAAATCTTCAGCCAATGAAGAGGATATCCATGGTACCTGCTCGCCGCGCGAGGCGCGGGTAACGCCCATCTTGGTGCGGTTCAGCGTCTCCTCGGCCATCAGGTCGGGAACGCGAATTTCCTTCAGCAGCTCCTGGACGAACAGGCTGTGCTCGCCGCCGGCATCCGAGACCACCGAGGCCAGCGCCGCCGAATACATCACCAGGGTGCCATTCGGCGCGATGACCGGGGTCAGGCCGGCCGAGAAGCTGCGGAACCGGCGCTCGAACGGGTTGCGCCTGGAGGCATCGATCAGCGCGATCTTGACGCCGGCACCGCGGGTGTTGAGCTCGCCAAGCACGCTCTCCAGGCTGAAACCGTCGCGGCGCACGTCGGATTCGGTCCAGATCTGCGCATCGACCGGCAGCAAGTAGCTCTGACGCGCGGACTGGATGCCGAACCCGCTGAAGAACACCAGCGCCACCGAACCCGGCTTGATCTTGCCGTAGAGCTTGTCGAAGGCGCGGCGCATGCCGTCGCCGGTCAGGTTCTCGCCGATCTCGACGGAAAAGCCGTCGCGCTTGAGCTCGTCGGCGACGTCGCGCGCATCATTGATCGGTTCCTTCAACGGGGCATCCGCATCCGGATATTTGGCGTTGCCGATCACCAGCGCAAAGCGGTCGCCAGCCGCAAGCGTCGGAGCAGTCGGGATAAGCGAGATGAGCAGGGGCAGCAGAAAAAGGAAGCGATTTTTCATAATCAGCGCGGTCCAGCCAAAAAGGCGCCGTTCCAGCTTGCGCCGCGGCGACCTTAACTTACGCTCTAGGCATTATCAAACCGGGGACGGGGGGCGTCAACCGCTTGGACATTCGGCTTTATCGCGACGATCGACCGCAAGGCATGGGCACGCTGCGAGTGGAATAAAGGGGGCTGTCATGGTTGTGCTCGATGCATCTGGCGCGATCCTGTCTGCGGGATGTTAGGACAGCCAGGGCGACGAAAATGTGATTGCTCTCACATTGCAGGACTGCGGCCGTTGCAACCCCAGGTGTTTGACCTTTGCTGCGGACAATGGCTTGGTGCGCCGGCTCGTCCCGCAGGTCCACTCAGAAAAAAACAAAGAGCACAGGCATGGGAAACGTCCACGAGATCTACGCACTGCGCTATGCGACGATGTCGCCGCGCACTCCTCACATGAACTTCCTCGTGCCCGACCCGCATGACAGCGCGGCACAGGACCTCGATTACTTCGTCTGGCTGATCCGCGGCAGCGGTCGCGACATCCTGGTCGATACCGGCTTCAACGCCGAGGAGGCGAGCGCCCGGGCACGCAAGCTGACGCTCAATCCTGTTGACGCGCTGGAGCGCTTTGGTGTCGCCGCGGCCGCGATTCGCGATGTCATCGTGACGCATCTGCATTACGACCATGCCGGCAATCTCGATCGCTTCCCGCATGCGCGCTTCCATCTCCAGGAGCGCGAGATGGCTTACGCGACCGGCCGCTGCATGTGCAATGGCCTCTTGCGCCATCCGTTCTCGGTCGAGCACGTCACGCAGATGGTACGCCATGTCTATGGCGAGCGAGTTACGTTTTATTCGGGCGACGGCGAGGTCGCGCCCGGCGTGACCGTGCATCGGGTCGGCGGCCATTCCGACGGCTTGCAGGTCGTCAGGGTCGAGACCGCGCGCGGACCGGTGGTGCTGGCGTCCGATGCCGCGCATTACTACGCCAATCTTCAGCGCAAGAGCCCATTCCCGATCGTCTACAATGTCGGCGACATGGCGCAAGGCTGGGAGACGATCGAGCGCCTCGCCGGTCACCCTGATCGATTCATTCCCGGTCATGATCCGATCGTGACGGAGATCTATCCGCGCGCCAGCGACAGGATCGATGCCTGGGCGCTGCACCTGCCGCCGACGCGATCGTTTGCGAAGTGACGCGGTAGCGTCATTCCGGGTTCGCCGCTGTCGCAGCGCCCCGGAATGACAGTATCGCCTAATACGCCTGCTTGGCGTCCGCCTCTTCGCTGGTCTGGATCAGGTCGAGGCTCTCTTCGATCTTGCCGAGCAAAGCCGAGAGCTGCTTGCGCTCCTGCGCGGAGAGGCAGGCGAGGATCTCGTCTTCCCGTCGCAGCAATTGCGGGAACAACTCCTCATAGAGCGCGCGGCCCTTTTTCGTCAGTTGCAGGCGAAATTCGCGGCGATCGGCTTCGTTCTCGACCCGCTCGATCAGCCCCTGCTGCAGCAGCGCCGTCACCGCACGGCTGATGGTCGATTTGTGCGTGCGGGTGCATTGCGAGATGAATTGCGCGCTACAGGCGTCGTTGCGGAAGCCGAGCGTGGCGATCACGCGCCACGCCGGAATATCGAGGCCATGCCGTTCCTGATATTCCACCGCGAGCGCGGAACTCACCTCCGCCGCGAGCCGGTTGAGGCGGAACGGCACGAACTTAAACAGATCGAGTCGAGGCTTTGGCCGCGATGAAGCCTCTTCGGCTTCGCGTGTCCTCAGCGCGATGTCACTGGATGTCCTTGCCAAGCAGAGCGCTCCGAATTCAGTTGACGGCCGGCCGGCTCCGGTCCAAAATAGTTGCACGTGAGACTATCTAGCAGATCAGTCCTCTCCTGACCAGAGCCGAGGTTAGTGCATGGCGCAGGCCAAATCCCAGTTCGGCTACCAACGCCACCCCGATCAGGATCGTTCGGGCCAGGACCCGGCCGCGCATCCGCTCGTGGTCGTCGGTGCGGGTCCGGTCGGGCTGTCGCTGGCGATTGACCTTGCCCAGCGCGGCCAGCGCGTCGTTCTTCTTGATGATGCAGACCGTATCGGCGAAGGCTCGCGCGCGATCTGCTTCTCCAAGCGTTCGCTGGAATATTGGGACCGGCTCGGCGTCGGCGACCGCATGGTCGAGAAGGGCGTGGTCTGGAGCGTCGGCCGGATCTTCCACGGCGAGTCGCAGCTCTATCAGTTCAACCTGCTGCCCGAGGACGGTCACAAGCGGCCGGCCTTCATCAACCTTCAGCAATATTACGCCGAGGCCTTTCTGGTTGATCGCATCCAGGATCTGCCTGCGATCGACCTGCGGTGGCGCAACAAGGTGACGGCGCTGGAGCAGCGCAACGATGCCGTCGCGCTGACGATCGAGACGCCCGAGGGCGCCTATCGGCTGCACGCGCAATATGTCGTCGCCTGCGACGGCGCGCGATCCTCGCTGCGACAGATGGTCGGCGCCGAGTTCGCGGGACAGGTGTTCGAGGATCAGTTCCTGATCGCCGACGTCAAGATGACCGCGGAATTCCCGACTGAACGCTGGTTCTGGTTCGATCCGCCGTTCCATGCCGGACGTTCGGCGCTCTTGCACCGGCAGCCTGATGATGTCTGGCGCATCGATCTCCAACTCAATCGCGACGCCGATCCTGTCGTCGAGAAGAAGCCGGAAAACGTGCGGCCGCGCATCGCGCGCATGCTCGGGCACGACAAGTTCGAGTTCGAGTGGATCTCGCTGTACAAATTTCAATGCCGGCGGATGGACCGCTTCATCCACGGCCGCGTAATTTTTGCCGGCGATTCCGCTCACCAGGTCTCGCCCTTCGGCGCACGCGGTGCGAACTCGGGACTCGAGGATGCCGAAAATCTCTCCTGGAAGCTCGACCGTGTGCTGCGGGGGACTTCGCCCGCGAGCCTGCTCGAGAGCTATCATGCCGAGCGCAGCATGGCGGCTGACGAGAACATCCGCGAATCCACCCGCTCGACCGATTTCATGGCGCCGAACTCGCACCAGGAAGCGCGGCTGCGCAAGGCGGTGCTGTCGCTCGCCAAGGAGACCGAGTTCGGCAAGCGCATGGTCAATGGCGGCCGGCTCTCGGTGCCGTGCAGCTACGACTCGCCGCTGTCCTCGCTCGATGCGGATACGTGGCACGGCGGACCGTCGCCCGGCTGTTCCATGCTCGACGCGCCCGTCGCAACGCGGACCGGCGAGCAGATCTATCTGACGGATGCCTTCCGCAAGGGTGGAACGGACTTCACCTTGCTGTCGTTCAGCAATGGCGCGCCGACCGACGTGCCCGATGGCATCAAAGGCATCCGCATTGGAGATGAGGGCGGACTTGCCGATCCCTCGGGCCTGGTCGCGAAACGCTACGGCGCCGAGCCGGGCGCCGCCTATCTGCTGAGGCCCGACGGTTACGTCGCGGCGCGCTTCCGCCGCCCGACGCGTGCGACGATCGCGGCAGCGCTGGCGCGGGCCGAAGGCTTGTATTGAGGTTCTGATGCCGCTCTCCACCAGTTCCAACTTCGCGCGCCCCGACGATGCCTTTCGCGCCATCGTCGAGGCCCATCGCGGGCTCACCGACGAGCAGAGCGCCGATTTCGACGCGGCGCTGGTGCTGATCCTCGCCAACCATATCGGCGACATCGACGTGCTGCGGGAGGCGATCGGACTTGCAAAGCGCCGCATGATCGACGGCCAGCAGCAACAACAGCAACAACAGCAACAACAATAACCCAGTGACCTGAAGGACGAATTGATGGCGAAGAACTTCGCATCCACCGGCGATCTCTCCGAGAAGAAGATCACCTTCTCGGAGATCGGTACCGATCTCTACGCGTTCACCGCCGAGGGCGATCCCAACACCGCAATCATCGTCGGCGACGACGGCTGTCTCGTGTTCGATGCGCAGGCGACGCCCGCAATGGCGAACAAGGTGATCGAGCGCGTGCGCACCGTGACCGACAAGCCGATCAAATATGTCGTGCTGTCGCACTATCACGCGGTGCGCGTGCTTGGCGCCTCCGCCTACAAGGCGCAAGGCATCGTCGCCTCGCAGGAGACCTATCGGCTGATCGAAGAGCGCGGCAAGCAGGATTGGGATTCCGAATACGGCCGCTTCCCGCGCCTGTTCCAGGATGCGCAGAGCATTCCAGGCCTGACCTGGCCGACCCTGACGTTCGAGGGCGAGATGTCGATCTATCTCGGCAAACGCGAGGTGCGCCTGATGCAGTTAGGTGCCGGCCACACCTCCGGCGACATCGTCGCCTGGGTGCCGGACGCAGAGGTGATGTTCTCCGGCGATCTCATCGAATATCACTCGGCCTGCTATTGCGGCGATGCGCATTTGCGCGAATGGCCGCTGACGCTGAACGAGATCCGCAACTTCAATCCCAAGGCGATCGCGCCGGGCCGCGGTGATGCCCTGAAGGGCACAGCCACCGTGCGCGAGTCCATCGCAATGACGCGTGATTTCGTCACAACGCTTTATGGGGCCGCGGAAATCTCCGTCGCCAAAGGGCGCACCCTGAAGGAGACGATGGCGGCGACGCGCGAGGTGATGGATCCGAAATTTTCGAGCTTCGCCATCTACGAGCACTGCCTGCCGTTCAACGTGTCGCGCGCCTATGACGAAGCGTCGGGAATCGACGATCCTGTGATCTGGACCGACAAGCGCGACCAGGAAATGTGGGCAGCGTTGCAAGGAGGAGGATAGTCATGAACATCAACACCTCGCCCGATCAGATCATCCGCAGTTCCGCGCAGGTGACGCCGGGTTACATGTCCGGCTTCGGCAACAGCTTTGAGACCGAGGCGCTGCCGGGCGCGCTGCCGATTGGGCGTAATTCGCCGCAGCGCTGCGCCTACGGGCTCTACGCCGAGCAGCTCTCGGGCTCGCCCTTCACGGCGCCCCGCGGCAGCAATGAGCGCTCCTGGCTTTATCGCATTCGTCCGTCGGTGAAGCATTCCGGTCGCTTCGAGAAGATCGATGTAGGGCTGTGGCGCTCGGCGCCGTGCCATGAATACGATCTGCCGATCGCGCAGCTGCGCTGGGATCCAGCGCCGATTCCGCAGGAGGAGATGACCTTCCTGCAGGGCGTGCAGACCATGACGACCGCCGGCGACGTCAACACGCAGGCCGGCATGGCGGCGCATGTCTACCTCATCACCAAGTCGATGGTGGACCAGCACTTCTACGATGCCGACGGCGAGCTGATGTTCGTACTTCAGCAGGGCAATCTGCTTATCGTCACCGAGTTTGGCCGCATCGATGCCGAGCCCGGCGAGATCGTGGTGATCCCGCGCGGCGTCAAGTTCCGCGTGGAGATCCCGAACGGTCCGGCGCGCGGCTATCTCTGCGAGAACTATGGCGGCGCTTTCACGCTGCCGGAGCGCGGCCCGATCGGCGCCAACTGCCTCGCCAATGCGCGCGACTTCCTCACGCCGGTCGCAAACTACGAGGACAAGGACACGCCGACCGAGCTCTTCGTGAAATGGGGCGGCTCGCTGTTTAAGACGCAGCTCGCCCATTCGCCGATCGACGTTGTGGCCTGGCACGGCAATTACGCGCCCTACAAATACGATCTGCGTACCTTCTCGCCCGTCGGCGCGATCGCCTTCGACCATCCGGATCCCTCGATATTCACCGTGCTGACCTCGCCGTCGGAAACGGCAGGCACTGCGAACATCGACTTCGTGATTTTTCCCGAGCGCTGGATGGTCGCGGAAAACACCTTCCGCCCGCCCTGGTATCACATGAACATCATGAGCGAGTTCATGGGGCTGATCTACGGCGTCTACGATGCCAAGCCGCAAGGCTTCGTCCCCGGCGGCATCAGCCTGCACAATTGCATGCTGCCGCACGGCCCGGACCGCGACGCCTTCGAGCATGCCAGCAACGGGGAATTGAAGCCGGTGAAGCTGACCGGCACCATGGCCTTCATGTTCGAAACCCGCTACCCGCAGCGCGTCACCGCACATGCCGCGACCTCGCCGACGCTGCAAGACGACTATGCAGATTGCTGGAAGGGGCTGGAGAAACGCTTCGATCCAAGCAAGCCGTAGCTTTCTTCCCCTCTCCCCTTGTGGGAGAGGGTCGCTCGCGGCGCAGCCGCGAGACGGGTGAGGGGTTATCTCCGCAAGAGAGCCTCTCTCACTTGGACGCGTGGATAGAACCCCCTCATCCGGCGCTTCGCGCCACCTTCTCCCACAAGGGGAGAAGGAAGAAAGGAACCGAGCCAAAAGTGACAACCCACCCCAACGATCCCAGCCTCCGCTCCTTCATCGAGGTCGATCCCGCCTCGGACTTCCCGATCCAGAACCTGCCCTATGGCGTGTTCTCGACCGTGGCCAATCCGACGCCGCGGGTTGGCGTCGCTATCGGCAATTATGTGCTCGATCTCTGGAAGCTCGAGCAGGATTCCCGGCTCGACGTCGGGCCGCTCGGTATATTCTCCGGCGCCTCGCTCAATCCGTTCATGGCGCTGGGGCCGAAGGTCTGGACGACAACGCGGGCGCGGATCAGTGAGCTCCTGCGCCACGATCATCCGGAGCTGTGCGACAACGAGGAGTTGCGCAAGCAGGCGCTCGTGCCGATGCGCGATGCAAAACTGCATCTGCCCTTCACCGTCTCCGGCTACACCGACTTTTATTCCTCCAAGGAGCACGCCACCAATGTCGGCGTGATGTTCCGTGGCAAGGACAATGCGCTCCAGCCGAACTGGCTGCATATGCCGATCGCTTATAATGGCCGAGCCTCGACCGTCGTAGTGTCAGGGACGAAAGTGAAGCGACCGCGCGGGCAGCTGAAGCCGCCGAATGTGGACTTGCCGAGCTTCGCGCCGTGCAAGCGGCTCGACTTCGAGCTGGAGATGGGCGTCGTCGTTGGCCAGCCGTCGCCGATGGGCGGCATGCTCACCGAGAGCCAGGCCGAGGAGATGATCTTCGGGTTCGTGCTGCTCAACGACTGGAGCGCGCGCGATATCCAGCAATGGGAATATGTGCCGCTTGGCCCGTTCCTGGCAAAAGCATTCGCAACCTCGATCAGCCCATGGGTCGTGACGCGCGAAGCGCTGGAGCCGTTCCGTCTGAAGGGGCCGGAGCAGGAGCCGGCGCCGCTCGATTATCTCAAGCAGAGCAAGCCGCAGAACTACGACATCGCGCTCGACGTGTCCTTGCGGACCGCCGGTGCCAACGCCCCCGCCAGCATCAGCCGCACCAATTTCAAGTACATGTACTGGTCGTCGGTGCAGCAGCTCATGCACCACGCCTCCAGCGGTTGCGCCATGAACGTCGGCGATCTCCTTGGGAGCGGCACCATCTCCGGCCCGGAGAAGAACCAGCGCGGCAGCCTCTTGGAAATCAGCTGGAACGGCACCGAGCCCGTGGAGTTGCCCGGCGGCGCCAAACGCTCCTTCCTGGAGGACGGCGATTCCCTCGTGATGCGCGGCTGGTGCCAGGGCAACGGTTATCGCGTGGGGTTTGGCGAAGTGGAGGGGACGATTCTGGCGGCGGAATAGGGTGCCGCACATTCAGACTTCCTAGGGTGGGCAAAGGCGCGTCAGCGCCGTGCCCACCATTCTTCTGCAATTATCGTGGCGATGGTGGGCATGCTTCGCTTTGCCCACCCTTGTATTAGCCTGATCGGTTATGTTGAGCCGTTCCGTGAGGAATGGCCCAGCCCGGGTGGCCGCCCGAGCTGGGTCGCCGTTCGATC
>NZ_JADPKL010000083.1:0-671 GCF_023073935.1 Bradyrhizobium sp. 147
TCCATGACTCGATGGAAGCCACTGTGGACCCTTATCCCGGGGTCCCGATTGGATGCCGATCACCCCGAAAACGGGGTCCTTATTCCATGCCGAAACACACGCCTCATCTTGCCGTCCTTCTTCGGGCCGGACCCTAACTTCTTCTTCAGTGGCAGGTCATGGATAATTGAACGCTTCAGCGGGATACTCTTCACCGGCGTACGGCGAGATTTCATGGGAGCTGAAGATCGCACGCAGATTCCAATCTTGCCACAAGGATTGCCATGGCCTGCATTAGTGAACGCCATTCGCATAGCTCTGGATGAAGCTTACCGCGATACAACGCCGGCCTCATCTTTATTGTCGCCGATGCGGCCCTGACGTCCGCCCCATTCAGAGCCTCAGCTCTCGCCCATCGTCGTCGAGAGGCCCGCCTACCGGAGATGGCAGCGGCCTGGCAGGAAACGGCGGAGATGGCTCCAAGGCTCATCGCGGATGCCCGTCGAATTGCAAGCGCGTTGCGAAATCCTTGGTGCTGAGAACTCCTGACCGGACTATGCTGGTCACCGCGTAACTTCGTCGAGCGGTCGGCAATTCACCGCAAGCTGCGGCGCGTTCCTCTCCAGCTTTCTCGCAACCCTCTAGGCCGGCACGAGCTCGTGGTAGTAGCCACTCTTGTCGTAGGTCGCCTT
>NZ_JADPKL010000014.1:0-52211 GCF_023073935.1 Bradyrhizobium sp. 147
CTGGCCTGGTCGCGGCTCTCGCCGGTCTTGAATGTGCGATTCGTCATGAACAAAGCGTACACCGACCAACGAAAATGCCCGAGTTCTTGCCCAGCCTCGTCGGGCAAAACACTGGCAGAATGGCATCGTCCAAAGAGTTTGGTTCAGCCCGCACGGAGCATTCCGCTGCGGGCCTTTCTTTTGGGCGTGACGTCAGCAAATGCCGGTGGTTCGCTGGATGACGTCAGCGAGTTCCTCGAACGAGAACGGTTTCCTGATCATCGGCAGGCCGCCGCGCCGGGGTTCGCGACCGGATAGTTGAAGCATCTTCAACTCGGGGCGGATTCGCTTGGCCAGCTCGGCCAGTTCATGACCATCCATGCCCGGCATATTGATGTCCGTGATCAGGACGGAGATGTCCTGGTTCTCCTTGAGCTGATCGAGCGCATCCCGACCGTTTTGGGCGCTGACCACCTGGCAGCCGAGATCTTCCAGCATGCCGACGATCACCTCGAGGACGGCGGGGTCGTCGTCAACAACCAGGACAGTGTGACTCATCGACGAACGTTCCTTCCAACGAGAGTAAACGCGCCTCGCGTCAGGTAGGTTCCGCCTAATCGTCCTTCGACAAATCGCCGGGTTTAGTGGGAAGGTCGATGGTGCCGCCATCGCCGTGCACGAGGTCGGGGTCCCTGTCCTCGGTCTCGCTGGCGTCTTCAATGATCACTTGTTGCGTCTCTCGCGCCTTGTCGATGCGCAGCCTATCAGCGCTCCGCGGCTTGTTGTCGCTGCGCGGCTTGGCTGCCGGCAGGTTTCGCGATCTCTCTTCGGACGTCGCCTTGGGTGTCATGGCCGATTCTCCTGATCGGCTAACTTTTGCCAGACCCGCAAGTTCGTTTGAACGTTGGGTAAAAGTGCTTGGTCTTGACTCTACGGACGCTCTCGCAGGATTTGCAGCTGTCACAGCCAATCTCGTCGCCACATTCTACTTCGCCAAGCGCGGCTTCGAGAACGTTGCAAGGATCATCAGGCGGTGAAGATGCCGGACGACGAAATCAAGGCCATCGTTGCCGAGACGCTGGCCGCGCAACACAGACTGCGGCAGGAGAGCATCGATGCGATCGTATTGAAAGCAATGGCGTCGGTGCTGGCCTCTTTGGAATTGAGGATGACGATCGGAAAGAGCTCAGGGCGGACTTCCAGCATCTGCGGCGATGGCGGAAGAGCGTGGAGCAGGCGCAGAGCTATGCATTCAAGGTCGTAATCACGGTGATCGCCACCGGTCTGATGGGGGCCATCTGGGTCGGCGTCAAGGTCGTGCTGAGCAAGTGAGGCTTCCACTGCGGCGACATCGCCGCACGACGGATCAAGGTCACTTCTCACCGATGGGTATGCCATGTACAGAATTTGTGTGGCCGAAGCGTCTGATGATGACGTTGCCGGCAGCTTCGCCGATCTGCACCAGCTGACGTTTTTCGACGCCGCGGCGATGCCCCGGTTCGACATTGGAACCTGGTGCCTGGTCTATCTGGCGATGACGCAGTCGCCTTTTGCCGATGTTGTATCGTCCACGCACGTGCGACATTGCGGCTACTTTTCAACGTTCGGGGTCTTGCGGCGGCATTGAGGCGCGGGCTCCAAATCAGGTTGATGGGGGCCATCGAGGCAAGGGGGCGCCGTATCGGCTGGGACAGCGTCGTTTGGGATACGATGGACGATCCCGTGTCCGCCAATACTTCATCGAGACGGGCTGTCGGCCTCTATCAGCCCGAGGTGCGCTGGGTCTGGTCTCATACGCTTTGCTGGCGAAAGTGGTGGCGCTGAGCTTCCCGTGATGCGGAACGCGACTACCAACCTCGCTGGCGAGATGTGGCGCAGCCCAAATGCGCAGGGTGTCAAGAGGTCCGGCAGCCGGATGGCTGCCGGGCCCTTTTGCGTTTCAGGTGATCCGGGTGAAGCACTTGCGAAGTCGGTGGCGTCGGGCTTTAAATTCGGTCTTGCAGGAAATTCGGCGGCCATAAGCCGATGTAAAGGAGCGCCATCAATGCCTACCAAGCCTCAATTGCCGGAACGTTCGTCGCGGACGACGGAAGGGCCAACTGCGCTCAATGGTCTGCTGATTGTCGATTTTACGCGTGTCGTTGCCGGCCCGGCCTGCACACAGACGCTTGCTGATTTCGGCGCGCAAGTCATCAAGATCGAGAATCCCGACGGCGGCGACGACACACGTGCCTACGAACACGCCGAAATCGGCGGAGAGAGTGCCGCCTATCTTAGCCTGAACCGCAACAAGCGTGGCATCGTGCTCGATCTTGCCGTGCCAGAGGCCCGCGAAATCGCGCTCGACCTGATCCGCAAAGCGGACGTCGTCGTCGAGAATTTTTCCAGCGGGGTCATGAAGAGGTTCGGCCTCGATTACGAAGCTGTCGCTTCGCTCAATCCGCGGCTGGTCTATTGCTCGATCTCCGCCTACGGACGCACCGGACCGTTCGCTTCGCGCCCGGGCTTCGATCCCATCACGCAGGCGGAGAGCGGCTTCATGTCGCTCAACGGGTTTGCCGACGGGCCGGCGGTTCGTACCGGCCCGCCGATCGTGGATATGGCAACGGGAATGTCTGCCTGCAACGCAATCCTGCTGGCATTACTGGCGCGGGACCGGCTCGGCCGCGGGCAGCATGTCGAGGTGGCGCTGTTCGATGTCGCGATGGGGATGACGGGTTTCTACGGCATGGCCTATCTGATCAACGGCGAGAATCCTGGCCGGTTTGGCAATTCGCCGAGCGGCTCTCCCACCGTCGGCGTCTACGAGGCCTCCGATGGGCCGCTCTACATGGCTTGTGCCAACGACCGGCTCTATCGCCGGCTCGTGGTCGAGGTGCTCAACCGGCCCGATCTGATCACCGATCCGCGATTTGCAACGCGGAAGGCCCGCTCCGAGAACAAGGAGCTCCTGCGGGCAGCTATTGCGGAGGTCTTTGCAAGCGATACCCTCGAGAACTGGATGGCAAAGATGAAGCTGGCAAATATCCCGGTCGGCTATCTTCGAACGGTTGAGGAGGGGTTCAATGCGCCGGAGGCGCGCGAGCGCCACCGCTTGAGCCGGATTCCGCATCGTACAGCAGAATGGGTCCCCAACATCGAGCCCCCGATCACGATGAGCCTGACTGCGGCCATTGATCCCGTGGCTGCTCCGCTGCTGGGCGAGCATACGAGACAAGTCTTGCACGATACGCTCGGCTACGACGAACGTCGCATCGCGGAGTTCGCCAAAAAGGGCGCCTTTGGATCAGTCAAGCCTTCGACCGATTGAGCTAGGCAGTTGATCGCCACGGGGGAAGTATGGCGATGCCCGCGGATCACCGCCTTGCAATGCTCGCGCAAGCGATCCTGCTTCATTGTCCGGCCGAGGTGCCCCGCGACCGCACCTGCTAGCCCTCCCTTGATTTGGTGAAGGCCCAGCCGCATAAATATGTGAGGAGGGATACGGCATGGCGCCTGGTCGAGAGCCGAGCATGAGCGAGCCCGCCGGGCTGGAAGCCGGTGAGCGCGCCTATGCGGCAATGATCGCGAAGGCCCGGGCGCTCCTACCTCGGTTGCGAGAGCGGGCGGCGCGGACAGAGGAGCTGCGGCGTCTTCCGCCGGAGACTGAAAGGGATCTCCACGATGCCGGTCTGTTCCGGATGCTGCAGCCGAGGCGGATTGGCGGCGCCGAGCTTGATTACGTCGCCCTGGTCGACTGCGCCGAACTGCTCGGATCGGCGGATGCCTCCGTGGCTTGGAACCTCGCCAACCTGGCGAGTCATCATTGGATGCTCGGCATGTTCGAGCAGAAGGCTCAGGATCTGGTCTGGGACCGCGATCCGGACGTGTTGATTGCGTCCTCCTTCATTTTTCCGGCCGGCCGCGCCACCAGGGTCGCGGGTGGATATCGGCTGCATGGTAGCTGGCCGTTCTCCTCCGGCGTTGCCTCCTGCGAATGGAATATGCTTGCAAGCGTCGTTTACTCCGATGACGAGGCCGACGGCATCGCGTATCGAATCTTCTTGCTGCCCAAAGGCGACTACAAAGTCCTCGATACCTGGAATGTCGCGGGATTACGCGGGACGGGATCATGCGACGTGGAGGTCAAGGACGCCTTCGTGGCTGACCATATGACGGTCGCCGTCGGCGAACTCGCCGGAGGCCCAACGCCGGGCAGCAAGGTCAATCCGAATCCGCTGTATGCGCTCCCTGTCTTCTCGCTTTTTCCTTACGTCCTGTCCGGTGTTGCGCTTGGAAACGCGCAGGCCTGCCTCGACGATTACGCCGAGGTCGCGCGTCATCGCATTTCGACTTACAACCGCGCCAAGCTGAGCGACTTTCAAAGCACGCAAATCAAGATCGCTGAGGCCTCGGCCAAGATCGACGCTGGACGCCTGATCATGCGCTCGGCCTGCCTTAATGCGATGGAGGACGCTCGGTGCGGTCGTATTCCAGATATGGCGACCAAGACCAGATATCGGCGCGATGGAGCCTTTTCGGTGAATCTGTGCACCGAGGCGGTCTCCATGCTGTTTGCCGCGAGCGGAGCGCGCGGCCTGTTCACGACGGGCGTGCTGCAGCGGCAGTTCCGCGATGCGCACGCGATCAACTCGCATCTGGCGTTCAACTTCGACGCGGCCGGGACCAATTACGGACGCGTGGCGCTGGGCCTGCCGTCCGAGAATCTCACGCTGTGAGGCCGGCCGATGAATGATCTGCCGAAGAAGCCGGCCGCTTCCGATCCAGCCAACGAATTCGCGAGCGACAACTCGCCAATCGACCCCCGCGATTTTCGCAACGCGCTCGGCACCTACGCGACGGGTGTGACGATCATCACGGCCGCGGCCGCTGATGGGAAGCCCTATGGCCTGACCTGCAATTCGTTCGCCTCGGTCTCGCTGAATCCGCCGCTGGTTCTGTGGAGCCTCGTCGTTTATTCCTCGAGTCTGACCGTATTCCAAAACGCCAGTCATTTTACGGTCAACGTGCTTGGCGCTTCGCAACAGGCGCTCGCGAACAAATTCGCCAAGTCGTCGGACGACAAGTTCACTGGCGTGGTTTGGTCGCCGGGCCTCGGCAATGCGCCCGTGCTCGCTGAGAGCGTTGCCAATTTTCAATGCCGCTCGGTGAATCGTTACTATGGCGGCGACCATGTGATCTTTCTCGGCGCGGTCGAGGCCTATACTTACAACGCGAAAGAGCCGCTGCTCTTCGCGCGTGGGACATTTGGTCGGTTCCGGTCCGACGATGAGCGCAAGAAAGCGCCGTAGCGTACTTAGGTCGCGTTCAACGATGCAAGGCTCTGCCCTGAAAGCTTGTAGATCTCAAGCGCATCCGCTTGCGCGCCGCGCGCCGCCTTCGCCAACCTGAAAAGTTGCCCTGCAAGCGAGGCCATCGGCACCGGCGTCGACGTCGCCTGTGCGACGTCCGCGACCGTATCGAGGTCCTTGAGCATCGTTGCGATGTGACCGAGCGGTGGGGTGTGAATGCCCTGAACCATTCGCGGCACGAAGAGCTGGAGTGGGATGGAATCCGCAAAGCCGCCGGCGAGCGGTTCGGGCAATCGGTTGGCGTCAATTCCGGCGTTCACGGCAAGGCGCGTTGCCTCCGCGAGCACGGCCATCGCGCATCCGACGATCACCTGATTGCACAGCTTCGTGGTCTGGCCGGCGCCGATCGAGCCCATGTGGGTGAACCTGCGCGCCATGGCGAGCACATAGGGCCGCACCCTCTCGATGTCGCGCGCTTCTCCGCCAGCCATGATCGCAAGGGTGCCCTCCTCAGCGCCCTTCGTACCCCCGGACACAGGCGCATCGATCCAACCGGTATCGTTCGCGTCTTTCAGACGCGCTGCAAGATCGCGTGCGGCGTCAGGATGGATCGACGAGAAGTCGACCACGAGCTTGCCGGCGCCGGGCGCCGATGAAAGACCTTCGCGCCCGAAGATCACCTCTTGAACGGCGGCGGCGTCTGTCACGCACATGAAAACGATGTCCGATTTCGCCATCACGTCGCGGGGCGTGGCTGCGCGAACTGCGCCGGCCTCGACCAGCGGAGTCGTCTTGTCCTGCGAACGGTTCCAGATGGTGACCTGATGGCCAGCCTTGAGCAGGCGCCTGGTCATGGGTGCCCCCATGAGCCCAAGGCCGATATAACCGAGCCTCTCGACATCTTGCGGGTTTGTTCTGCTCGCATCAGCCATAGGTTGCCTCCTCTGCCGCAGCGCAACGCCGTGCGACCGCCGACTTACCTTACATGGCGTATCGTTCGGTGACACCGGTCGGCATGCATGGCTTGCCTGATTGTTTGAACCATGAAACATTTGGACAGGTCGGGTTCGGTGGCGCCCGTCGGCGCCGGAGCAGCGGAGTGGGATGATGCGAACCGTTTCGAGGTGGATCCTGGCAATGAGCGCGGTTGCGGCCCTGATCGCGGACGCAGCCCCGTCGCAGGCGCAGCAGACAATCCGCGTCGGCTGGACCATCCCTGCCGAAGAATCCAAGTATTGGATGATGCGGCGCCCGGCCGAGTTTCCCAACATCGGCAAGACCTACAACATCGAATGGACTCAATTTCAGGGCACCGCCCCAATGACGCAGGCACTCGCAGCCGGGGCGCTGGATTGCGCGACGCAGGCGCCACTCTCGCTCTCCAATGGCGTGGTCGGAGGCAACCTCAAAGCCTACATCGTGGCACAGCACGTCTTCGAGAAGCCCGGCGGCTTTTCGGTCTATTGGGCTGTCATGGATGACTCGCCGATCAAGACCATTGCCGATCTCAAGGGCAAGACGGTCGGAATTTCTGTGATCGGCGGCGGCACGCAGGGGCCATTCAACCTGCTCCTGAAGCAGAATGGTGTCGATCCTGCCAAGGACATCAAGCTGGTCGAGGTTGGCTTTGCCGTCTCTGAAGACGCGCTCCGGCAGGGCCGTGTCGATGCGGTCAACATGAACCAGCCCTTTGCCGCGCGTGCGGAGGCGAAGGGCGGCACAAGGAAATTGTTCTCGTTGTCGCAGGCCATGCCAAACATCGTGCATATCCTGGAAGCCTGCCGTGCCGATTTCGTCGATAAGAACCCCGAACTGGTCAAGACCTATGTCCGCGACATCACGTCGGGCATGAAGAAAGCGTTGGCAAACCGCGAAGAGACCCTCAAGGTGGTCAATGAAGTTCTGAAGGCGCCTATTCCGGTGCTTGAGACTTACCTGCTCAAGGACAACGATTTCGGTCGCGATCCGGGTGCGGCACCGAATTTCCCCGCGATCCAGAAGATGCTGGACATCTATGCAGAGACGGGAATGCTGCCGAAGCTGGATGTCGCACAGTTCAAGCATCCGACGATCGTCGCTCCGCTGCAATAAGCGAGCAGGCGAATTATCCAGGCCAGGGGTCGTGGCGTCCCGGATCATCCGGAACGCAGCATGAAGAAGATCCACGTATGAAGAAGCTGCGATCACGGGTCACCACAGACGGTCTCGACCGAGCTCCACACCGTGCATTCATGCGCGCAATGGGTCTCGACGACGCCGCGATCGCCAAGCCGATGGTCGGCGTCGTCAGCATGAAGGGCGAGCAGACGCCCTGCAACATGACCCATGACTTTCAGGTCGCCGCGGCCAAGACCGGAATCGAGGAGGCCGGTGGCACACCGCGGGAGTTCTCCACCGTGTCGGTTTCCGACGGCATCAGCATGAATCATGAGGGGATGAAGTTCTCCCTGTTTTCGCGCGAGTTGATCGCGGACTCGATCGAAGCGGTCGTCCATGGTCTGGCTTACGACGCCCTGATCGGATACGGTGGATGCGACAAGACGCTTCCCGGCGTGATGATGGGCATGGTTCGCTGCAACGTGCCGTCCATTTTCATCTACGGCGGCAGCTCGCTGCCGGGCCGCGTGGACGGGCGGACCCTGACGGTGCTCGACTCCTATGAAGCCGTCGGCAGCTTTATGACCGGCGAGATCGACGGCGCCACGCTCGAGCGGATCGAGCGCGCCTGCCTGCCGACCATCGGTGCGTGCGCCGGCCAGTTCACTGCGAATACCATGGGTATGGTGTCGGAGGCGCTGGGCCTCACCATCCCCAACGTCTCGATGATCCCCGGTGTCTACGCTGAGCGAGCGCAGATCTCGCGCCGGGCCGGGCGCCTGATGATGGAGATGCTGGACCGCGGCGGTCCGCTGCCGCGCGACATCGTGACGCGGAAGTCCCTCGAGAATGGTGCGGCGATCGTCGCAGCGACGGGCGGTTCGACCAATGCCGCTCTGCATCTTCCGGCGATCGCGAACGAGGCGGGCATCGCGTTCACGATCGATGACGTCGGCGAGGTCTTTGCCAGGACACCACTGATCGGGAATCTGCGGCCCGGAGGCAAATATACGGCGAAGGACGTCTACGACATCGGCGGCGCCGCCGTGGTGGTCCGCGAACTGATCCAGAGCGGGCATATCGATGGCAGCTGCATCACCATCACAGGCCGCACGCTTGCCGAAGAATATGGTGCGGCTAATGCGCCCGATGGTGAGGTCGTTTACGCGGCCCGCGCGCCGATCATGCCCGATGGCGGCGTGTCGGTGCTGAAAGGCAATCTTTGCCCCGACGGCGCGGTGATCAAGGTTGCGGGATTGAAGAGCCAGTTCTTCGAGGGCGTCGCACGCGTTTTTGAAGACGAGGAGGCTTGCGTCGCGGCGGTTCGCGACCGCAGCTACAAGGCAGGCGATGTGCTGGTGATCCGCAATGAAGGGCCGGTCGGCGGCCCCGGCATGCGCGAGATGCTCGGCGTCACCGCGCTGATCTACGGGCAGGGCATGGGCGAGAAGGTGGCCCTGATCACCGACGGACGGTTTTCTGGCGCGACCCGCGGCATGTGTATCGGCTACGTGTCTCCCGAAGCCTTTGTTGGCGGTCCCCTGGCGCTTGTTCGTGACGGCGACAGGATCCGGATTCATGCCACAAACCGACGGATGGATTTGCTGGTCGATGAGCAGGAACTTGCGGTACGTCGGTGCCATTGGAAGCCGCGGTCACCGCGCCATCGCGCCGGCGCGCTCGCAAAGTATGCGCGACTTGTCGGGCAGGCGCCGGGCGGAGCCGTTACGCACGAGGGCCCGGCGGAATGGCCTTGGTTCGAATGATGAACTGCAGCCGTGCGAACACGAGCGTCAGTCTGGCAAGTTTCTTGCTAAGGTCTTGCCGCTGATGGAGGACATTCAGCGGGGCGTGTCGCGCGATGTTCGCGCGCGAGCGAAGCGAGAGACGCGATGAAGGTAGTGCCTTCAAGATCAAGCGAATGGGTGAAACCGGTGACGCGACAAGAGCCGGCTCCTGCGATCATCGAGATCGACCACGTGTCGCAGGTCTTTCAGACCTCGGCGCGCAGAGCTCATGTGGCGCTGTCGGACATCTCGCTGACGATCGAGGAACGCGCTTTTGTTTCCATCCTCGGCCCATCCGGTTGTGGCAAGTCGACCCTGCTCTACATAGTCGGAGGCTTCGTCAGTCCGACCAGCGGCGCGGCGAAGATGAAGGGAAACGCGATCACGGGGCCGGGTCCGGATCGCGGACCGGTGTTCCAGGAATTCGCGCTGTTTCCCTGGAAGACCGTGCTCGGCAATGTGATGTACGGCCCCCGCCAGCAAGGCGTGCGCACCACCGACGCCGAAGCCCAGAGCCGCACCTTGATCGAGATGGTCGGCCTCAAGGGCTACGAGAACTTCTACCCCAAGGAGCTGTCAGGCGGAATGAAGCAGCGTGTCGCGCTGGCGCGAACGCTCGCCTACCATCCCGAAGTCCTGTTGATGGACGAACCATTCGGCGCGCTCGACGCCTATACCCGGACCCGCTTGCAGAACGACCTCTTGAACATCTGGGAGCGTGATCGCAAGACGGTGCTATTCGTCACCCATTCGGTCGACGAAGCCGTCTTCCTGTCCGACAAGGTCGTGATGATGTCGAAATCGCCAGGCCGCATCCGGCAGGTCATCGACATCGATCTGCCGCGGCCGCGCCGCCGCAGCGAGCTGTTGCTTGATCCGCGCTACCAGAAGTACGTCGTCGACATCGAGCGCATGTTCGATGAAAGCGACCAAGCCGGCTCGCTCGCATGATGTCGTCGGCCGCCATAGTGAAACGCGCTGCCCCGGTGCTCGCCTGCATCGGACTGCTGGCGGTGTGGCAGCTCGCGTCACTCGCGCTGAAGAATGACAGCTTTCCCACGGCGATCGAAGCAATCCGCGCGATTCCGGACATCCTTGGCGACAGGGAAGCGCTGATCAATATCCTGGCCTCGCTCCGCCGCATGGCAATCGGGTTTGGCGTGGCCGTGCTTGTTTCGATTCCACTTGGGCTGTTAATGGGACGTAGCGTTGCTGTCGCGGCCTTCTTCAATCCGCTCCTGATGGTGATCTATCCGGTGCCGAAGGCGGCCTTGATGCCGATCATCATGCTGTGGCTGGGCGTTGGCGACGTTACGAAGACGTTGGTGATCTTCCTGGGCGTCAGCCTGCCCGTGATCTATCACAGTTTTGAGGGTGCCAAAGCGGTTGAGGAAAAGATGCTGTGGTCGGGCGCCGCGATGGGGCTTTCTCCGGCGCAGCGCCTGGTGCGGATCGTGTTGCCCGCGGCCCTGCCGGAAATTCTGACCGGCTGCCGCACGGGATTGGTGCTGGCGCTGATCACGATGATCACCAGCGAAATGATCGCCCGTCAGTCCGGCGCGGGGAACATCCTGTTCAACGCACTCGACATGGGCCAATACGACACCGTCTTTGCGATGATCATCATCGTGGGGGCAATGGGAATCTGCCTCGACGCGATTTTCGAAAGGGTTCGTGCCCACCTTGTCCGCTGGTCCGCGCCTCAATTCGACCTGCCGCTGAGCTTCTCGTGATGTCGCGCCTTCTCTCCCCAAATCTTGCTCTCGGGCTCGCGCCCATCGTACTGGTGATCGCAGTGTGGCAAGGCCTCGTGTCAACAGGCCTTGCGCCTGTGGCTCTGCTGCCGCCGCCAGGATATGTCTTCAGTCGGCTGCTCCAGCAACTCGTAACGTGGACGTTTCAGCAGGAGATCGCGGCGACCCTGATCCGGCTGTTTGCAGGATTCGCGATTGCCGTCGTGCTGGGTGTCAGTATCGGCATCGCCGCCGCCGCCAGTCCCGCGATCGATGCCGTGGTTCGACCAATCGTGCGCGTATTGGCGCCTTTGCCCAAGGTCGCGCTCTATCCGGCATTGCTGTTGCTGCTCGGCTTCGGCCACGGATCCAAGATCACATTGGTGGCCGCGGACGCACTCTTTCCCATTCTGCTCTCGACCTATTACGGCGCGTCGACCGTGGAGCAGAAGCTGATCTGGTCGGCAATGGCGGCAGGAACGCCGCGCTATGAAATCCTCTTCAAGGTCGTGCTGCCGGCGGCGATGCCGTCGATCCTGACCGGCTGCCGGATCGGCCTTGTCATTTCCTGCATCGTGGTGTTTCTGGCCGAGATGATCACGTCAACGGATGGACTAGGCCATGCGCTCGTGACGGCGGCTCGAACTTTCCAGGCCGTGGACATGTTCGTTCCATTGATCACGATCTCGCTGCTGGGTTTGATCCTGAACGGTCTGCTGGGCGCCGTGCGATCGTATCTGCTCCGGGGCTTCCCCGAAGCGTAACAGACAAATAGAGAATCCTGACGACCGGGAGTGGACCATGCTGGCTGATCGCATCGAGGCAAAATGGATCGACGCATTTTGCGAAATCTTTCACCGATGCGCCGTCAAGGCGGGCGATACCGCGGCGATCCTCTCGGAAACCCAGTCGCGCGCGTTGAACGTGCATCTGGCGGAGCTCGCGCTGCTGCGGATGGGAGCACGGCCGTTTCACGTGGTAATGCCGACACCGCGTAACCGTCATGTCGTTCCGGTTCGCTCGACCGGGGCGAGCGAGGCGATCCAGCAGCTGGGGCCGGTGATCAGCGCGCTTCAGCAGGCCGGCTTTGTGGTGGATTGCACCATCGAGGGCCTGATGCATGCGGTGGAGACACCCGAAATTCTCAAGGCTGGCGCGCGCATTCTGGTGATTTCGAACGAGCATCCCGAGGCGCTGGAACGGATGGTGCCGGATCCCGCGCTCGAGAAGCGCGTTCGTGCCGCGGCGAAGATGCTGCGCGGAACGAAGCGGATGCGGGTCACTTCAAAGGCCGGAACGGCGCTTGACGTCGACATGGTCGGAGCCTCCACGGTCGGCGTGTGGGGCTGGACCGACAAACCCGGCACACTCGCGCATTGGCCGGGTGGCATCGTCGTCAGCTTCCCCAAGAGTGGGACCATCAACGGCACGCTGGTGATGGCGCCCGGCGACATCAACCTGACCTTCAAACGTTATCTGACGTCACCGGTGAAGATGACGCTGAAGGACGATTACGTCGTCGAGCTGGAAGGCGAAGGTACGGATGCCGCGATGATGCGCAGCTATCTCGCCGCCTGGGGTGATCGCGAAGCCTATGCGGTCTCGCATGTCGGTTTTGGCATGAACCCCGGCGCGCGGTACGAGGCGCTCTCGATGTACGACCAGCGCGATACGAACGGTACCGAGCTTCGCGCTGTGTCGGGCAATTTCCTGTTCTCGACTGGTGCGAATGAATTCGCGGGCCGCTACACGGCGGGTCATTTCGACCTGCCAATGATGGGAACGACGATCGAGCTCGACGGTGTTGCCGTCGTCCGCGAAGGTGTGCTCCAGGACGTCTTCGGCTAGCCGCGATCGAGCACGGGCGGTCGCGCCAGGCCAAAGTGGCGGAGCAGGTCGACCATGGCCCTGAGTCGCTCGACACGATAGGCATCGACATCGAGGCCGGAGTAGTCGAGGAAGCCCGCGCCCGTCCGCAGGCCGATCCGGCCCTCGCTCATGTTGCGCGAAATCACCTCTGGCGCCCGATAGCGATCGCTCCCCAGTGCACCTTCGAGATAGCGGCTCGCATAGTACAGGATGTCGCCGCCACCCCAGTCGATGAATTCGAGCAGGCCGAGCACGGCGTAGCGGAAGCCGAAGCCGTAGCGGATCGCCTTGTCGATTTCCTCCGCGCTGGCGACACCCTCCTCAACCATCCGAGCGGCCTCGTTCATCGCCAGCGCCTGGATGCGCGGGACGATGAATCCGGGCGTCGCCGCACAGACCACCGGTATCTTGCCGATGCCTTCGAGCAGCACCTTGACCTTGTTGATGATGGCGGGGTCGGTGGCCTTGCCAGGCGAAACTTCGACCAGGGGGATCAGATAGGCCGGGTTGAGCCAATGCACGTTCAGGAAGCGGCGAGGGTTCACGATCGCGCCGGACAGATCGTCGACGAGGATCGTCGACGTCGTCGATGCAATGATCGTGTCCGGGCCGACTTGCCTTGAGGCGGCCGCCAGTACCTCCCGCTTGAGCTCGACGACCTCAGGGACGCCCTCGAAGACCATACCGGCCTCGGACAGCGTTGCGCCGCTGTCGCCGGCCGCTACCA
The DNA here is from genome assembly GCF_023073935.1 of Bradyrhizobium sp. 147. NCBI lineage: Bacteria > Pseudomonadati > Pseudomonadota > Alphaproteobacteria > Hyphomicrobiales > Nitrobacteraceae > Bradyrhizobium > Bradyrhizobium sp. 147. The sequence continues at coordinate 13,484 of NZ_JADPKL010000014.1, forward strand.
CCGAGACCCGCGCGATCAGCGGATCGACGTCCATCTCCGTCAGTAGCCCCAGCTTCGACAGGCTGGCAAAGGTCTTCCTGATTTCGCCGAGCGCGTCCGCCTCCAGCTTGGCGAAATCGTCCGCGGAGCGCGCCTTGATGTCGATCATCGTGACGCTGTGCCCCGCATAGGCGAACGCGACGGCGATGCCGCGTCCCATGCGGCCAGCCCCGAGACAGGCGATATTGACGCGATTGGTCATCGATCAGAATCCATTGCGAAGCAGCGTCTGCAATTCAGCCTTGTTGAGATTGCCGAGCCTCAGCGTCTCGAGCGTTCGGCCCTCTCGCGCAAAATCCTCGCCGCAGATCGCACCGCCGATCGCGAGGAACGCTTTGGCCAGCGGTGTGGCCACGCTAGCCAAGGCGGCGACGGAGACCAGCAACGACAGCCCGAGCCGCAGATCCTCTCGCATGTAGCGGTGCTCGGTCAGCACGATCCGTTCGCGCCAGTCGCCGGAATCGGTCAGCCGGTCGTGCGAGCCGCGGCCATACATCCAAATGTCGCCTTCCATCGCATAGTGATGAGCCAGCGGGAAATGCGGCGCGCCGTAACCGAGCGCCTCGCGCACCGCGATGCGTTCCGCGTCGAGCGCGTCGGTGACCCGGCGGATCGCGGCTTGGGTGCCTTCCTTGTGAATGTCCCAGCGCTCGAAATGTTCGATGGGGCCGGCGTTCATCACGATCAACGGTGGATGGATGATAGGCCCTGCATTCATCAGCGCGCCGGACAGCGCATCTCCGCACGGTTCGATCACGCCGGGGAAAGCGCGTCCAATGACTTCGAGCGCATGTGCGGCCTGATCGAGCGGGAACACGCCGACGGGCAGTCGCTTGGCACGGATCGTGATCGCGACCTCGAATGGTCCATGCTTGCGGGTCAGCCAGGGCAACGTCCCAGTCTCGGCAAAGCTCACCTCGGCGTGGTTACCGGCATCTCGGGCGGCTTGGGCGAATATCATCGAGCCGAATGTCGCCGGCGGCAGAAAAATAACCTGGCCGTCCTGCAGATGCGGGGCGAGCTGACGGGCAATATCCGGCTGTGCGAAGGCAGGCGCGGGGCAGAGGATCAGCTCGACGCCGTTGACGGCTTCGGCGATGTCGGCCGTGACCAGCGCGAGCTCCACGTCGTGGCGGCCGTTATGATCCTTGACCAGAATGCGCGAGCCGGTGGCGCGATGCGCTGCGACCTGATCCGCATCGCGGCGCCAGAGCCGGACCTCGTTCCCCGCCAGCGCAAAATCGCCCGCGGCTGCGAACGAGCCGTTTCCCCCACCCAGAACCGCAATCTTCAAGATCTTTCTCCCTGCGCGCGCGATTGCGAATCGAGCTGCTTCAGCAAGAAATGCTGCACCTTGCCGAGCGCAGTGCGCGGCAGGTCGGTGACGAAGACGATATCGCGTGGAACTTTGAATCGCGCGAGCTGTGCCTGGATGTACGCTCTGAGCTCATCCGCTTCGAGATGCGAGCCGGATCGCCGGATGACATAGGCGATGGGGACTTCGTCCCAGCGCGGGTCCGGCCGGCCGATCACGGCGCATTCGCTGACATCGGGATGTTCGAGCAGGACGCGCTCGACCTCAGCTGGATAGACATTCTCGCCGCCGGAAATGATCAGGTTCTTCTTGCGGTCGCGCACCCAGAAATAGCCGTCCGCATCGCACAGGCCAATATCTCCGGTGCGATACCAGCCGTCGTGCAGCGCATCACGTGTGGCGTCCGCATTGCCCCAATATTCGAAGAACACGTTGGCGCCGCGCACCGCGATTTCGCCCGGTGTGCCGGCCGGCACCTCGGCTCCGGCCTGATCGACCACCTTTGCCTCGCAGCACAGGCCGGCCAGTCCGGTTGATCCCACCCTCGAGAGGTCACCGCCGAGGCGGGTGTAGATGGCGATGGGGCAGGTTTCCGTCGAGCCGTAGACCTGAAGCACGGGAACGCCCCGCGCGACGAAACGGTCGATCAAGTGCGGCGGCACGATCGTCGAGCCCGTGGCGACGGCCTTGAGCGACGAGAGATCGGCCGTCGTCCAGGCGGGATGCTCGCTCACGGCCTGGATGATCGCCGGCACCATCACGGTCAGCGTCGGCCGCTCGCGTGCGATCGCTGCGAGCGCTGTATCCGGCGTGAAGCGGGCGTGGATCGTGACGGTTGCCCCCAACTGCAGCGCCGGCGTGGTCTGGATATTGAGGCCGCCGACGTGGAAGAATGGCAGCACGGTCAGCACGTGGTCGTCCGACGTCATGTTGTGCATGTGCTGGCTCATGACGCCGTTCCAGAACAGCGCTTCCTGCCGCAGCACCGCGCCCTTCGGCCGTCCCGTCGTTCCTGAGGTGTAGACGATGAGGAGCGGGCAGGAGAGATCGGTGTGCGGATTGCGGCCGCTGCTCGGGCTGCGAGCCAGCAGATCTTCGAATGTCGTGCCGCGAGGCGGCGTGAAGTCGAGGCCGACGACCGATGTCCCTGGCGCAGTCCGCCCAAGTTCGCCAAGCACTCCCTCAAATGCCTGCTCGAGCACCAGGATCTTGGCGCCGGCATCGCTCAGAATGAACAGCTGCTCGGCGACCGCCAGCCGCCAGTTCAGCGGCACCAGCATCGCCCCGAGCCGCGCACAAGCGTAGAGCAGAACCAGGTAGTCAGGCCGGTTCAGGCTCAGGATCGCGACGCGGTCGCCGTGGCCGACGCCGAGTTCCCGCTTCAAAGCAGTTGCGGTCCGTTCGATGCGCGCGGCGAATGCGGCATAGCTCAGCCGTTCCCCTTCGAAGGCAATGGCCGTCTTGTCTGGCGCGAACGCCGCGTTGCGGTCGATCAGGCTACAGAGGTCCACCGTCAGTCGTCCGTCTCGCCGGCCTCGTACAGCGCCTCGCGTCCGATCCGGTCGAGGCAGAGCTCGGCGGTCCAGGGCAGCATCAGCGAACCGCAGCGGCTGTCGCGGTAGATCCGCTCCAGCGGCAGCGACCGCAGCATGGCCTGACCGCCGCAGGTGCGGATTGCGAGCGCGGCGAGCTCATTTGCGCCCTCCATCACCGAATATTGTGCGGCGTAGGCCCGCAGCACCTGTTCCTTGCTTGGATTGGCGCGGGCTTCGGTCACGGCCTGGAACCAGATTGCCTTGATCTGCTCTAGCTTGATCTGCATCTGAGCGACCGCGATCTGCTTGGTCGGGTACATCCGGCGTTTGACCGGCGGCATGCCCGGCACCGCGCCGCGTAGATAACGTACGGTGAAATCATAAGCGGCTTGCGCCAGGCCCATGTAGGTCGGCGACAGCGTCAGGAACATGTGCGGCCAGCGCATTGCGGCTTGAAAATAGACGCCGCGCGGCATCAGCGCAGAATCCTCCGGCACGAACACGTCCGTGAACAGAAGCGTCCGCGAGACGGTGCCACGCATGCCAAGCGGATCCCAGTCACCAACGACCGAGACGCCTTCCGATTTGGCAGGAATAGCCAGATAAAGCGTATTGCGGCGCGATGCCTTCCCGCCTACCTCGATCTCGGTGCAGAGCACGCCGTAATAATCGGCATGACCGGAGAGCGATGCAAAGATCTTCTTGCCATTGACGATCCAGCCGCCCTCGACCGGCCTTGCTTCCGTGCCGAAAGCGACACCGCCCGCCGCCGCCGCACCACCTTCCGAGAACGGCTGCGAGTAGATCGCGCCGTCCTCGACGATGCGCTTGTAATGGACCGCGCGCCGCTGCTCGTGCGCGGCGCGGGTGTCCGCGTCCATGTCGAGATCGTCGGCCAGCGGGCCCGACCACAGCGTCGAGCACACATGCATGTTCCAGGTCAGCGCGGTCGCGCCGCAGTACCGGCCGATCTCGGCCGCCGCCAAGGCATAAGTCTGGTAGTTCGCGCCGAGGCCGCCGTGCTTCTTGGGGATGGCAACGCCGAGCAGGCCGATGCGGTGCAGATCGCGATAATTCTCGGTCGGGAAGGTCGCCTCGCGATCGTAGGTCGCAGCGCGGCCGGCGAACACGCTCTGGCCGATCTCGCGGGCGCGCGCGATGATGCCGGCCTGCTCGTCACTGAGGCGGTATGCGACAGGATCGAAGATCGGAGCATCGAGCACGGCCTTGTCGCTTGCGCCGATATTCTTGCCGACTTGCATGGTCATGGCGCAATCACCTTAGGCTTTGGTCGCGAGAGAGTTCAGGAATCGGCCGAGCGCTTCGTTGAAGGTATCGGGGCGTTCGAGATTGGCGAGATGGCCCACGCCAGCGAGCTCGGCATATTCAGCTCCAGGAATAAAGGTCGCCATCTTCGCCATCATCGGCGCCGGCGCGTTGTTGTCCTTTGAGCCGGAGAGCAGCAGCGTTGGGACTGAAATATCCCTGAGCGTGCTGCGCTGATCGAAACCGATGAGAGCCAGCATCATGGCGCGATAACTGGCTTCAGGCACGTTTGCCATGCATTCGCGGGCGAGCTCCATTCCCTTTGGATCGGGATCGTCGCCGACCAGCTCCTTCACCAACGAAGGCGCCAGCGACATCATGGTCTCCCCACGATCGAGCGGCCCGAGCCGCGCTGCGATGAAGGATCTCTGCCAATCGCCCTCAGCCTTGCCGAAGGCCGGGCTGGTCTGCGCCAGGACGACCGCGCGCGCCAGTTTCGGCGACTGCACCAGCCACTTCTGGACGATCATGCCGCCGATCGAATGGCCGACCAGAATGGGCCTGCTTGCGCCGAGCTGCTCGATGAATCTCTTGAGTGCATCCGCCAGGGCAGCGATGCTGACGCTGGCGAGCGGCGCCGATCCGCCATAGCCCGGCATGTCCCATGCGATCGCGTGGAAGCGGTTGCCGAATGTGGCGAGCTGGTGCCGCCAGGCTCTCGCCGCGCCGCCAATGCCATGCAGGAAAATCAAAGGTGTCGCGACCGGATCGCCCGCGGCTTCGTAGGCGAAGCGTCCGTCCTTTGTTATCATTGGCACTGGCCGCGACACGCGACATCCTTTTGCTTGGCTCTATGATGCTAACAGGCTCGCGGGCGATGGGAAGGGATAATTTTATACTTAAAGCAATTTTCGGGCCGATCGCCGTGCGGCCGTTCCCGATCGTCAGTCGGCGCTTTCGTTGCAAAAATTTGAAGGTTAAAATATATCCAGGGAACGATCAGCATCTCAGGGAGCCAGCGCATGTCCGGATTGCCGCATTCGCCGCACGCGCTGGTGACCGGCGGCGGTCGCGGCATCGGCCGTGCCATCGCGGCCTCGCTCGTCAGTGCCGGCGCGACTGTGACCGTGCTCGGTCGGAATGCCGCGACTCTTGCAGAGGCCGTCAACGCAGGCGCCGCGCATTTCGCGGCTGTTGCCGACGTCTCTGATGAAGCCTCATTGAAGACGGCCATCCTTGAGGCGAGTACGCGCAAGCCGATCGACATCCTGATTGCCAACGCAGGCAGTGCTGAATCGGCGCCATTCGCGAGGTCGGACAGCGCTCTGTTCAGCCGCATGATGGATGTCAATTTCATGGGCGTGGTCCATGCCATCCGCGGTGTATTGCCGGGCATGAAGGACCGTCCCTATGGCCGCATTGTCGCAGTTGCGTCCACGGCCGGGCTCAAGGGCTATGCCTATGTCAGCGCCTACGCCGCGGCCAAGCACGCCGTGGTCGGTCTCGTGCGTTCGCTCGCTCTCGAGATGGCCGGAAGTAATGTGACGGTGAATGCAGTGTGTCCCGGCTTCACCGACACCGATCTGGTCGCCGGCAGTATCGAAAACATCATGGCGAAGACCGGCAGAACCCGCGAGCAGGCGATCGCCGAGCTCGCCAAACATAATCCGCAAGAAAGGCTGATCACGCCTCAAGAGGTGGCCGATGCCGTGCTGTGGCTGTGTGGCGAGGGCGCCGGCGCGATCACCGGGCAGGCGATCGCGGTTGCCGGGGGTGAAATCTAGCGTGTGTGGCGCAGGCGCGGAACAAGGAAGCTAAGGAGATCGCATGAGCAGACCAGCCAATCCCGTCACCATACCGCTTGCAGATTACTCGCCGCAGCAGTTCCTGCTGGCGGTGGTCGATGGTGTTGCGACGGTTACGCTCAATCGCCCCGAACGAAAGAATCCGCTCACCTTCGAAAGCTATCGGGAACTGACCGATTTCTTTCGCGCCTGCGCGTTCGACGAAGCGGTCAAGGCCATCGTCGTCACCGGCGCTGGCGGTAATTTCTCGTCTGGTGGCGACGTGTTCGAGATCATCGGCCCGCTCGTGAAGATGGACACCAAGGGGCTGACGGCCTTCACGCGCATGACCGGCGACCTCGTCAAGGCGATGCGCGCCTGCCCGCAGCCGATCGTGGCTGCCGTCGAGGGCATCTGCGCCGGTGCCGGGGCGATCATCGCGATGGCGTCGGACATGCGCCTCGCGGCGAGTGGCACAAAGGTCGCGTTCCTGTTTAATAAGGTTGGCCTTGCCGGCTGCGACATGGGCGCCTGCGCGATCCTGCCGCGGATCATCGGTCAGTCACGCGCCTCCGAACTGCTCTACACCGGCCGGTTCATGACCGCGGAGGAGGGCGAGCGCTGGGGCTTTTTCAGCCGCCTCGTTACGCCCGAGCAGGTGCTGCCCCAGGCGCAATTGCTGGCCAAGCAGGTCGCGGAAGGGCCGACCTTCGCCAACACCATGACCAAGCGGATGCTGGCGATGGAATGGGCGATGTCGGTGGAAGAGGCGATCGAGGCGGAAGCCGTCGCGCAGGCGTTGTGCATGACGACGGCCGATTTCGAGCGCGCCTTCGAGGCTTTCGCCAACAAGGTGAAGCCGGTCTTCAGGGGCGACTAGGATAACCGTCTGTACGGGGGCCAGACCAGCGACGGGGGCTTGCGCGAAATTATTTTAGGCTTAAAATAGTTTGCAGGTGAATTGGCGAGGCTCCCATGAAAATCGCGATCATCGGTGGCGGACCTGCGGGTCTCTACGCTGCGATCCTGCTCAAGAAGCAGCGCCCAGGCGCCGAAGTCACGGTGTATGAGCGCAATCGAGCCGATGACACTTTCGGCTTTGGCGTCGTGTTCTCCGACGCCACGCTGGACAATTTCGAGAAGCACGATCTTCCGAGCTACCGCCGCATCACTCAGGAATTCGCCTATTGGGACGACATTGCCGTGCATTTCCGCGGCACGGTGCACCGGGTCGGCGGCAACGGCTTTTGCGGCTGCTCACGGCAGAAGCTGCTGCTGATTCTTCAGGAGCGGGCACGCGAGCTCGGCGTCTCCCTGCATTTCGAAGTGGATATCGACGACGAATCCCGTTTCGCCGATGTCGATCTCATCCTGCTCGCGGACGGCATCAACAGCCGCTTCCGCGAGAAATACGTCGATCACTTCCAGCCCGAGGTCGACGTCCGCTCCAACAAGTTCGCCTGGATGGGCTCGACAAGGCCGCTCGATGCCTTCACCTTTATCTTCCAGGAAACCGAGTGGGGGCCATTCATCGCCCATGCCTATCAGTATGAGGCCGGTCATTCGACCTGGATTTTTGAGACTGATCCGCAGACGTTTGCGCGCGCCGGGCTGATGGGGCTGGACGAGGCTCAGTCCGCCGCGCGGATGGCGGAGATCTTCGGCTGGTTCCTCGATGGGCACAAGCTGCTGACCAACCGCTCGATGTGGCGCAACTTCCCGATGATCCGCAGCAAGCGCTGGGTCAAGGACAACATGGTCCTGCTCGGCGACGCCAAGGCGAGCGCCCATTTCTCCATCGGCTCGGGCACCAAGCTCGCGATGGAAGACGCCATCGCGCTGGCCGAAGCGATGGAGAAGGCGCCCAGCATCGAGGCGGCGCTGGCGGAGTATGAGAACGGCCGCCGCGAGGAGGTCGAAAAGACGCAGCATGCCGCGGACGTCTCCTTGGTCTGGTTCGAGCACGTCGACCGCTTCTGGGATTTTGATCCCGTGCAATTCGCCTTCGGCGTCATGACTCGCTCGAAGGCAATCACCTACGACAACCTCAAGCTCCGCGCGCCGGATTTCGTGGCCGAGGTCGAAAAAACGTTCGCCAGGCAGGTGCGCAGCAGCGGCTTCGATGTCGACATCGACAACCCGAGCGTGCCGCTGTTCCAACCCTTCCGCTTGCGCGAGATGGAGGTTGCCAATCGCGCCGTGGTGTCGCCGATGTGCATGTATTCGGCCAAGGAAGGCGTGCCGACCGACTTCCACCTGGTGCATTACGGCTCGCGTGCGATCGGCGGCGCCGGGCTGATCTTCACCGAGATGACCTGTGTGGGCCGCGATGCCCGGATTACGCCCGGCTGCGCCGGCCTCTGGAATGACGAGCAGGAAGCCGCGTGGCGGCGCATCGTGGATTTCGTCCACGGCAATTCGGCCGCGAAAATTTGCCTGCAATTGGGCCACGCCGGCCGCAAGGGCGCGACCAAATTGATGTGGGACGGCATGGACCGGCCGCTGGAGCAGGGCGGTTGGGAGGTCTGTTCGGCATCGCCGCTGCCCTATTTCCCCGACAGTCAGGTGCCGCGCGAGCTCGATCGTGCCGGCATGAATGCGGTGAGGGACGCTTTCGTCGCGGCGGCCGAGCGCGGCGAGCGCTGCGGCTTCGACATGCTCGAATTGCACTGTGCCCACGGCTATCTGCTCGCGAGCTTCATCTCGCCGCTCACGAACACCCGCTCGGACGACTATGGCGGCTCGCTCGCCAACCGTCTGCGTTTCCCGCTCGAGATCTTCGAGGCGCTACGCGCGACATGGCCGTCGCACAAGCCGATGTCGGTGCGCATCTCCGCAACCGACTGGGCTGATGGCGGCATCACTGGCGATGATGCCGTCGCCATCGCGCGCGCCTTTGCCGAGGCTGGTGTCGATCTCGTCGACGTCTCGACCGGCCAGACCGTGCGCGACGCACAGCCGGTCTACGGGCGCATGTTCCAGACGCCCTTTTCGGACCAGGTCCGCAACGAGGCGCGCGTGGCCACCATGTGCGTCGGCAACATTACGACGGCGGATCAGGCCAACACCATTTTGGCCGCCGGCCGGGCGGATCTCGTCGCGCTCGGCCGTCCGCATCTTGTCGACCCGTTCTTCACCATGAAGGCGGCAGCCTGGTACGGGGCAAACGACGTGTTCTGCCCGCCGCAATATCTGCCCGGAAAAGATCAGATTTTCCGCAACAGCGTTCGCGACCGGGAGGACCTCGAGGAGCTGAGAATTAAGGCTAAGCCCAAGACCCGGGCCGAGCTCAAGGCGGAGGCGACAAAGCCGCTTGCGGCGGAGTGACCGCCCGTGCGACCTTGACCCATTGCCTGTGTTTCGAGTGGAGTGAGGGCGATGAAGGCGATTATCGTCGGTGGCGGTATCGGTGGTCTCACCACGGCATTGATGCTGCGCTCGCGAGGCCTGGATTGTGAGATCTTCGAGCAGGCCGACACCATTCGCGAGCTCGGCGTCGGGATCAACACGCTGCCGCATGCCATGCGCGAGTTGGCGGGGCTCGGCCTGTTGCAGAAGCTCGACGAGGTCGCGATCCGCACCGATCAGCTCTATTATCTCAATCGCCACGGCCAGGAGGTCTGGCGCGAAGCCCGCGGCATCGACGCCGGCCACGACGTGCCGCAATTCTCGATCCATCGCGGCCGCCTTCAGGGCGTCATTCATCGCGCCGTCGAGGAGCGGCTCGGGCAGCAAGCGATTCACACCGGCCGCCGGCTCGGCGCTTTCACGCAGGACGAGGGCGGCGTCACCGCTTATTTCTTCGATCGGGTCGGCGCCCATGTCCACACCGCGCGCGGCGATATCTTGATCGGTGCCGACGGCATCCATTCGCGCGTCCGCGACACGCTGTTCCCGAATGAGGGGCCGCCGTGCTGGAACGGCCTGATGCTGTGGCGCGGCGCCCGCGACTGGCCGCTGTTCCTCACCGGCAAATCCATGATCGTGGCCGGTGGTCTCAACGCCAAGGTGGTGATCTATCCGATCGCGGAAGGATCAAGCCCGGCGAGCCGGCTCACCAACTGGGCGGTGCTGGTCAAGGTGGGCGAAGGCAATGCACCCCCACCGCGGAAAGAAGACTGGTCGCGGCCGGGCCGCCGCGAGGAGCTGATGCCGCACGTAGCGCGCTTCTCGGTGCCCTATATCGACGTGAAGAGCCTGATCTCGGCGACGCCCGAATTCTACGAATATCCGACCTGCGACCGCGATCCCTTGCCCTATTGGTCGTCCGGGCGCGTCACGCTGCTCGGCGACGCCGCACATCCGATGTATCCGGTTGGCTCGAACGGCGCCTCGCAGGCGATCCTCGATGCGCGTTGCCTTGCCGATGCACTGGTGCGCGCCGAGCATCCGCGCCAGGCGCTGGTCGAGTACGAGAAGAAGCGTCTGCCGATGACGGCGGAGATCGTCCGCTCCAACCGGCGCGGCGGTCCCGAAGGCGTCATCGACGCCGTCGAGCAGCTTGCGCCTGATGGTTTCGACAATGTCGAGAACGTCCTGAGCTATTCCCAGCGCGAAGCGATCGTGCGCGGCTACGCCACCAAGGCAGGCTTCGCCGCAGTGCCGGGACTTGCGGCGGTGCGCGCTTAAAAGACCCGGCTAGCCGCCGGGCGGCGGCGGCAGGAAGTGGATGTTGAACTCGGCGGCCATCGCCACCACGTCCTCGGGCTTCTGCTCCTTCATGTTGTGAAGCCCCCAGAACAGATCGAACAGCTTGCGGCTCGGCGACACCCAGAACAGCACCTTTGCGGTCTGCTCCGACTTGTTGAAGATGCCGTGCGGCACGCCCATGCCGAGGCGGATCAGGTCGCCCGCGGTCGCCTGCGCCTCCGAATTGCCGAGCATGAAATCGAGCTTGCCCTCCAGCATGTACAGATACTCATCCTGATCGGGGTGAATGTGCGGCGGCACGAACGTGCCCGGCGGCAGTGTCGCATGCCAGGAGAAGCTGTTTTCGGCGTAGCTCTTCGGCACATAGGTCTGGCCGAGGATGTTCCAGGAAATGCCCTGGATGCCCTCATTGGCCCGGGTGATGCCGGTGATTTCGCTCTTCATTGCAGTCCTCCCGTAATACGCTTCAGCCTAGTTCGCCGCCTTGCAGTCCTTGGCGTAGCGGTCGCCGTAATTCTCGAAGACCTTCTGCACGATCTCGGTCTGGAACTTGCCGTCCGGACGCTTGGCGACCTTGGTCAGGTAGAAATCCTGGATCGGATAGCCGTTGGTGTTGAATTTGAAGGCGCCGCGGAGCGAGGTAAAATCGGCTTTCTTCAAGGCGGCGGCGACTGCCTCCTTGTTGGAGACGTCGCCCTTCACGGCCTTGATCGCGCTGTTGATCAGCATGGCGGCGTCATAGGCCTGGAAGGCGTAGGTGCCGGGCACGCTGTTGTAGGCGGCCTCATAGGCGGCAACGAACTTCCTGTTCTGCGGATTGTCGAGATTGGGCGCCCAGTTCGCGCCGCCGAACATGCCGACGGCCGCGTCCTGCTGCGCCGGCAAGGTCGATTCATCCACCGTAAAGGCCGAGAGCACCGGGATGGTATCGGCAAGCCCCGCCTGCCGGTACTGCTTGACGAGGTTGACGCCGAGGCCGCCCGGCATGAACGTGAACAGCGCATCGGGTTTGTGCGAGGAAATCTTGGAAAGCTCCGGCTGGAAGTCCAGCGTGTTCAGCGGCATGTAGGATTCCTCGACGATCTCGCCCTTGTAGTCGAGCTTGAAGCCCGCCACCGAATCCTTGCCGGCCTGATAGTTCGGGACCATCAGGTACATGCGCTTGTAGCCGCGATCCTGCGCGACCTTCCCAAGGATCTCGTGGACCTGATCGTTCTGATAGGACGTCACATAGAAGAACGGGTTGCAGTCCTTGCCGGCAAACGTCGACGGACCGGCATTGGGGCTGATCAGGAAGGTTTTCGATTCTGTAATGGGTCGGTGGATCGCCTGGAGGATGTTGGAGAAGATCGGGCCGACCACAAAGTCGACCTTGTCGCGCTCGAGCAGGCCTTTCACCTTGGTCACCGCCGCATCCGGCTTCAATTCGTCGTCTGCGACGATCACCTCGACATCGCGGCCGCCCATCTTGCCGCCGAGATCCTTCACCGCGAGCGCAAAGCCATCACGGACTTGCTGGCCCAGCGCAGCGGCAGGTCCCGACAGGGTTACGACCACGCCGAGCTTGATTTTCTCCTGGGCGAGGGCAGGGCTCATCGCGGTGCCGAGCAGCATGGCGGCTGCGGCCAAGGTCATTTGCGTCTTCATGATCTGTCCTTCATGACCATCGGCTTGCGCTGCAAGCCGCGTACTCCAATCCAAGCTTATGCCGATGATGGCCGCCGCGGCAAGCCGAGCTCAAGACGTCGCATCTTGCGGGCAGCAGCGCATGCAAGCGGCGCGCCAATTATTTGAAGCCTAAAGAAATTGACCTGCGGTCGATTGTTGCAGCTTTGGACTTGCGGCCGGCTCCGATTTATTTGAAGCTCAAAACGTTGGGGAATCTGTGCCGGCGCCAATGCCGGCCGTGAGTGACTGCATCAAAATGCTCGATTCCGAAACCAAGGCCGTGGAAACGCCGGAGGACCATGCCGAGGAGCTTCGGCTGTGGCTGCGGCTCTTGACCTGCACGACCCTGATCGAAGGGGAAGTGCGCGGCCGGCTGCGGCAGCGGTTCGACGTCACGCTGCCTCGGTTTGACCTTATGGCGCAGCTCGACAAGGCGCCGGACGGCATGACGCTGTCCGATGTCTCCAAGCGCATGATGGTGTCGAACGGCAACGTCACCGGTCTTGTCGAGCGTCTCGTTGAGTCCGGTCACCTCGATCGGCGTACCTCGGAGACGGACCGCCGCGTCCAAGTGATCCGCCTCACAAAACTCGGGCGTGCCGAGTTTCGCAGGATGGCTGCGGAACACGAAACTTGGATTGCCGACCTGTTCGCCGATCTGACGCCGAAGGATGTGCGGGAATTGATGCGGCTCCTGGCCAAGACCAAGGCGTCGGCGCAGAAATCGGCCGCGCGCAGCCGGCCGTAGGCGGCCGGGACGGGCCGCCGACCCCATTTGCCGCAGGAAAAAGCAAGGAATGCCCAGAATCCGCTATTGCACCAAATTGCTTTAAGCCTAAAATGTTTTCCAGATCGTGCTGCCGGGTGCAATCCATGCTGAAAGGAGCGTGCGATGGCCAACGCTGCCAAGGTTCAAGTGTCGGGCTCATGTGACGGCAATACTGCGACGGCCCATGTCGATACGTTCGCGCGGCAACATCTGCCGCCGCGCGAGCTCTGGCCCGAATTCATCTTCACGCGACCGGAGCTGCGCTATCCCGCGCGATTGAACTGCGTCAGCTATTTCCTCGATCGCTGGGTCGAGCAAGGCCACGGCGATGCGCCTTGCGTCATCAGTCCTGCCGTCAGCTACACCTATGGCGAGCTGCAAGCGCTCGTTAACCGCATCGCCAATGTGCTGGTCGGCAAGCTGGGTCTCGTGACCGGCGGACGCGTGCTGCTGCGCTCGGCCAACAATCCGATGATGGTCGCGACCTATCTCGCGGTCATCAAGGCCGGCGGCATCGTCGTGGCGACCATGCCGCTCTTGCGGGCCAAGGAGCTGTCATATCCGATCCAGAAGGCGGAGATCGGGCTCGCGCTGTGTGACGGAAAGCTCTCCGAGGAGATGGAGAAGGCGAAGGCCGCGGCGCCCGGCCTCAAGCACGTGGTCTATTGGGGCAATGGCGCGGCCGATTCGCTCGAAGCGCTGATCGCGGATGCGAGCCCCGAGTTCAGGGCTGTCGATACCTCGTCCGACGACGTCTGCCTGATCGCCTTCACCTCGGGCACGACAGGCGATCCCAAGGGCACCATGCATTTCCACCGGGACATGCTCGCGGTCTGCGACGGCTATGCGCGCAACATCTTGCGCGCCGAGCAGAAGGATCGCTTCGTCGGCTCGGCACCGCTCGCCTTCACCTTCGGCTTCGGCGGCGTGTTGTTTCCGATGCATATTGGCGCCTCCTTCGTGGTGCTGGAGAAGACGACGCCGGACGACATTCTGAATGCGATCGAGCAGTACAAGATCACGGTCTGCTTCACTGCGCCGACCGCATATCGGGCCATGCTCGGCAAGCTCGCGGGCCGTGACATCTCCTCGCTTCGCAAATGCGTCTCCGCGGGCGAGACGCTGCCCAAGCCAACATTCGAAGCCTGGCTGAAGGCCACCGGCATCAAGCTGATGGACGGTATCGGCTCGACCGAATTGCTGCACATCTTCATCAGCGCGACCGAGGACGAGATTCGCCCAGGCGCGACCGGCAAGCCGGTGCCAGGCTATGAGGCCAAGATCGTCGACGATGAAGGCCGTGACCTGCCGCCGGGGACGATGGGTCGTCTCGCCGTGCGCGGCCCGACCGGCTGTCGCTATCTTGCCGATGAGCGACAACGGAAATACGTCCAGAATGGCTGGAACATCACCGGCGATACCTATGTGATGGATGGCGACGGTTATTTCTGGTACCAGTCGCGCTCCGACGACATGATCGTGTCGGCCGGCTACAACATCGCAGGAACCGATGTCGAGGCGGCGCTGCTCACGCATCCGGCGGTCGCCGAATGCGGTGTGGTCGGCGCGCCGGACGAGGCGCGCGGCATGATCGTGAAAGCCTATGTCGTCGTCGCGCCGGGCGTGACGCCGGACGCGCAGCTCGTGACCGAATTGCAGGAGCATGTCAAACGCGAGATCGCGCCATATAAATATCCGCGCGCGATCGAATTCGTTGCGCAATTGCCAAAAACCGAGACCGGCAAGTTGAAGCGCTTTGCCCTGCGTCAGCTGGCGCAGGCTGCAGCGACGTCCTCAGGCGTCGCTGCGGAATGAGAGAAGGATAGAGAATTGTCCGTGACGCCAAAAGGCCCGCAGCTCGCGGTGCTGCCCATAGCAGCCGAGCAGGAAATCCGCCCCAAGGCGCAGATCCTCCAGCCGTCTGGCTGGCCAATGCCGAAGGGCTATGCCAACGGCATGGCTGCTGAGGGGCGGATCGTCGTCACTGGCGGGGTGATCGGCTGGGATGCCGAAGAGCGCCTCGCGGACGGCTTCGTCGCGCAGGTACGCCAGACCCTGAGCAACATCGCTGCGATCCTGGCCGAAGCCGGAGCACGGCCCGAGCACCTCGTGCGCCTGACCTGGTATGTCGTCGATATGGACGAATACCTGGCCAATCTGAAGGAGCTGGGCAGGGCCTACCGCGACGTCTTCGGAGCGCACTATCCTGCGATGGCCCTGGTTCAGGTGGTCCGTCTCGTCGAGAAGGCGGCGCGCGTCGAAATTGAGGCCACCGCCGTCGTTCCTCGCTGAGCTCGGCCGTCGGGCGGCGGCCGCGCTTGCGTCCGGTGCTGATTTCGGTGCGACGGATGAGATCTCGTTCCGAGACAACACCGACCAGCTTGCCGGTATCGCCGCTGACATGCCGCTTCAGCATGATGTTCGCGGTCTCGACGATGCTGATCCCGGGGCTACCCGAGATGACCGACTGCGTCACACCTAATTCTCAGGCTCTGCGTTCGGCGCGAGGTCGGAGGAGCGGAAGGGCTCGGCCCTGTCCAGTTTGCGGTAAGCCGCCGCGGCGGTTTGCAGGAGCTTCTTTTCGCGTTTGCGGTTGAGAAAGCGAGCGGCGGCCTCGAGACCGGCACCGTTCAGCGCGGCCGCCAGCGCTTGCCCTCGCGCATCGTCGTTCAATTGCCCGAGAGACTTTTGCGCCTTGCGCAATTGCTTGAGCATGGACTTCTGCTTCGTCGCCGCCCCGTCGGTGAATAGATCCGCGAGCGATTCGATCGAATAGGTCATCCGCTTGTTGAGCAGCCGCAGCTTGTGCCGTTTCTCGACGTCAAGCTTGCTCAGCTTCCGCGCCTTCCTGAGCAGCGTCTTTTCCCACGCCGCCAGCTGCGCCGTCGCATGCTCGGCGAGCGAACAGCGACGCAATCTGATGGCTTCCTTGCTGCGACGAGTCGACCAGGGGCCGCTCTCGATCCAGGCCGAGGTCTGCTCGACCAGGCGGCGATAGCGCGCCGATTGCAGCGCGCGCGCAAGCAGGCGGTGGCTCTCGGCGCGCTTCTCGTCCCAGTGCCGGAGCTCGGCGATCACGGCGAGCTCGTCGCCAGTCTCGGCGACGAGCCGCTCGATCGCGACGTCGAGATCACGCACCATGCCGAGCTGGCTGTTGAGCCATTTCAGTTCGGCCCAGACATTCGGCCGCAGCGCATCGTCGACAATCGGCGAGAAGAAGCGGATGGCGGTGCGCAGATGTGTCAGCGCGATCCGGATCTGGTGCAGGGCATCGGGATCGCCGCGGCAGGTGCCGTCATGCTGGGCGAGGACGGCATCGAGGTGACGGCGGGCGATGATCCGGAACGCCGTGTCGCAGGCCATGCCGGGGCTGAGGCGGCCGGGCAGTGCATTGCGCCGCATTGCCGGCATTGCGCGGGCGGCCGTCGAGGTCGTGCTGGGTCGCGCCATCCTTGCCCGCGTCACTCGGATTGCCTTACTTGCCCTCAGTAATTGCGTCCCGACAGCTCTGGAGCGTCTGCTCTTGTGGCCCGGATGCATCGATGGTCGCCCAACCGACATGACCGATATTATAGCGCTCCTGCTGCGCGGCAACCTCTTGCGTGGCGTCGGATGCATCTCCCCGGCGGCTTCCGATACGCGCTTGCCTCGTCGCGAGGTCGGCGACGAGGAACAGCCCGTTCAGCGGCACGTTGCGCTCGCGCGCCAGTGCGGCGATCGCGTCCCGTTCCTCCTCGGCGGCGAAGACACCGTCGATGATCGCCGAATGGCCTTGCGCCAGCACCCGCCGGGCGTACTGAGCCAAGGTGTCGTAGACGCGGGCCGTGACCTCTGGCCTGTATGCGGATGGTGGCAGCCGCTGCGTGTCCTTGAGCCCGAACATCTGCTTGCGGACGATGTCGCTGCGCAGCACGATCGCCCCCGGCTGTGGCGCGACGATTGGTGCGAGCGCGCGCGCCAAAACCGTCTTTCCGGTGCCGGACAATCCCCCGACCGCGATCAGGCGCGGAGCGGGAGGATGGATCAGCATCCGGGCGAGGCCGAAATAGCGCCGTGCGTCGTCAAGGGTGCCGGGGTCGTCAGAACGCGGCGGCTTCAGCCGTGCCAGCGCCACCTGAGCGCGGATCGCCGCCCGGATCGACATGAACAGCGGCAGGACGGAGAGCGCGTCGAGATTGTCGTTTGGCGTCGCAGCGAGATATCGGTTCAAGACAACGTTGGCCGCGCGTGCTTGATCGTGGTGCAACAGGTCCATCAGCGTGAATGCGAGATCGTAGAGCACGTCGACTGTTGCCATCTGCGCATCGAACTCGATGGCGTCGAACAGGACCGGCTGTTCGCCGATCAAGACGATGTTCGCAAGATGCAGGTCGCCGTGGCAACGCCGCACGAAGCCGCGGTGGCTGCGCGCTTCGAGCAAGGTGCGGAGGCGCAGGAACATCGCGTGCGAGGCTCTGCCGAGCTGCGCGATTTCTTCGGCGTCAAAACGATTATCTTTTCCCAGGCCATTGCTGTTGCCATCGATCAGACCAGGGATGGAGGAAATCCACGCCCTGCCGTCGGAGTGGCCTGCCGCCGCATGCGAAGCCACGATCGCGTCGGCGGCGGCCGAGGCTCGATCGTCATCCA
Organism: Bradyrhizobium sp. 147; assembly: GCF_023073935.1. Classification (NCBI taxonomy): domain Bacteria; kingdom Pseudomonadati; phylum Pseudomonadota; class Alphaproteobacteria; order Hyphomicrobiales; family Nitrobacteraceae; genus Bradyrhizobium; species Bradyrhizobium sp. 147. The sequence goes on from NZ_JADPKL010000014.1 coordinate 31,139, forward strand.
GCGGGCCGGCCTTGGCCAGATGATCCAGCGTTTGGCTTTCGTCGAAGCGCGACATGTCGACCGCATACTCGATCGGCCGGCCGGGGCCGCCGATCTGCACCGACCCATCCGGCTCCTCTGTGATCGCCACGACGCGATGATAGATCTGCGGCGCCAGCGGCCGGTTGATCCTGATCTCCTCCTCGCAGGCCGCCTTGCGCTTGTCGAGCGTCGAATAGTCGAGGAAGGGAAACTGCACGGCCCGCTTGATCTTCAGCGCGCGGTCGCCGTCGAGAAACACCGAAGCTGCGTGCGTATCGATCCGCCTCACGCCCGGATGCGTGGCGGAATCGGTGAGAGCCGCAAAGATCCGGTCCTGGGTCGCGGACTCGTCTGTCATTCCTGCTGGCACATCCAGATGCGCCGGACGGCAGTCCGGCCGCAATCAGGTTACCCTCTGGAACGAGATGGTGGCCAGTCCTTGATTTTGGTCAACGTCCCTCCAAGCTGCCGGTACCGGGCTCGACCGAGGATCAAGCGTCGCGACGAAAGCCGGACTACTCTGGCGGCCAAGGAAAAGCGATCTGCCATCATTCGCGTCTGAACGAGATCGTTAGGGGCGGTGTGATAAAGACCGTCATTGGCCAGCCATCCTGCTGGGTTATGATCTCGCACTAAGCTGAACAGTTTGCGGCCCGATCTTCCACCATCGGAACCGCCAGCGACCGGGCGCATTTGCTTTCATGTCGACGTACCGCCTCAAGAATCTGCTGTCGCCGCGTTCGCTCGCGCTGGTCGGCGCGAGTCCCCGCCCGGTCTCCGTGGGACGCGCCGTCCTGGAGAACATCCGCAGCGCAGAATTCAAAGGGGAATTCGGCCTGGTCAATCCGCGTCACGCCGAGATCGGCGGCATAGCCGCGGTGAAGAATCTGGACAGGTTGGACTTCGTCCCCGAACTCGTGATCATTACTGCGCCGGCGCGGGAAGTTCCCGGCATCATCGACCAGGCCGGACGTCGCGGGTCGGCGGGCGCGCTGATCGTCTCGGCCGGGCTCGGCCACGGACCGGGATCCCTGCACGAGGCTGCTATCACTGCTGCCCGCAAATACGGCATGCGGCTGATTGGTCCAAACTGCCTCGGCATCATGATGCCTGGAGTGAGCCTCAATGCCAGCTTCGCAGCACACATGCCAGGCGCGGGAAGTCTCGCGCTGATCTCCCAATCGGGCGCGATCGCGGCCGGCATGGTCGATTGGGCGGCGCAGCGCGGCGTCGGTTTCTCCGGCATTGTCTCGATCGGCGATCAGATCGATGTCGATCTTGCCGATTTGCTGGACTATTTCGCGATGGATCACAAGACCCGCGCGATCCTGCTCTATATCGAAGCTATCAAGGACGCTCGCAAGTTCATGTCGGCGGCGCGCGCCGCCGCGCGCGTGAAACCGGTCGTCCTGGTGAAGTCCGGCCGGATGGCGCAGGGGGCGAAGGCCGCGGGCACGCATACCGGCGCGCTCGCCGGCGCCGACGCCGTCTATGACGCGGCGTTCCGCCGCGCGGGCGTGCTGCGGGTCTCCGATCTGCGCGAGCTGTTCGATTGCGCCGAGACGCTCGGCCGCGTTGAATCGCCGACGGGCAAGCGCCTTGCTATCCTGACCAATGGCGGTGGCATCGGCGTCCTTGCCATCGATCGATTGGTCGAGCTTGGCGGAATCCCGGCGTCGATCTCGGCGGACGGGCGCAGGAAGCTCGATGACGTGCTGCCGCCGACCTGGTCCGGTGCAAATCCCGTCGACATTGTGGGCGACGCCGACGCCTCGCGCTACGCGGCGGCGCTGGAGGTGCTGCTCGCCGATCCCGACAATGATGCCGTGCTTGTCCTCAACGTGCAGACGGCGATCGCCTCAGCGGCCGACATCGCCACGAGCGTGACGGAGTTCGTCAGAAAATACCGCGAGCAGCACCGCCAATGGGCAAAGCCCGTCCTTGCCGCCTGGGTCGGAGCCGATCAAGACATTATTCAGACGCTCTCCGGCGCGGGCATTCCGAACTACCCGACCGAGGACGATGCCGTGCGCGGCTTCATGTATCTGGTCCGGCACCGCGAGGTGGTGGAGGAGCTGAGCAAGGTTCCGCCGGCGATGCCCGATACGTTCGTGCCGGACGCGCCGGCCGCGAAGCGGATCGTCATTGCTGCGATCGCCGACGGCCGCAAATGGCTCGAGCCGGTCGAGATCAAGCACCTGCTCGAAACCTACGACATCGCGATGGTGCCGACCTATGCTGCGACCAATGTCGAGCAGGCGGTGGCCTATGCGAGCGACATGTTCGCGCAAGGCCTGACTGTCGTGCTGAAGATCATGTCGCGTGACATCGTCCACAAATCGGATGTCAGCGGCGTCGTTCTCAATCTGACCACGCCGGATGCGGTGCGCGCAGCTGCCACCGATATTCTTGACCGGGCCAGAAAACTGCGTCCCGAAGCCCGCATCGGCGGCGTCATCGTGCAAGCGATGGTGGTCAAGGCGAAGGCGCGCGAGCTGATCCTCGGTCTTGCCGATGACCCCACCTTCGGCACCGTCGTCGTCTTCGGCCGGGGCGGGACGGCTGTGGAGATCATCAACGACAAGGCGCTTGCGCTTCCGCCGCTCGACTTGCAACTCGCCCGCGACCTGATCGATCGCACGCGCGTGTCACGGCTGCTTCGCGCCTACCGAGACGTACCGGCAGTGAAGCCGGATGCCGTCGCCATGGTGCTGGTCAAGCTGGCGCAGATGGCCGCTGACATTCCCGAAATCCGCGAATTCGACATCAACCCGCTACTCGCGGACGAAACCGGTGTCACCGCGGTCGATGCCCGCGTCGCCGTGGCGCCGCCGCAGCGGAAGTTCGCCGGCTCCGGCCCGGCCAATTTCGCCGTTCGGGCCTATCCATCGCAATGGGAGCGCCGCCTGGTACTGAAGGACGGCTGGCGTATCTTCGTGCGGCCCTTGCGCCCCGAGGACGAGCCGACCATCCACGAATTCCTGCGTCACGTCACGCCGCACGACCTCCGCCTGCGCTTCTTCGCGCCGATGAAGGAGTTCACCCACGAGTTCATCGCGCGCCTGACCCAGCTCGACTATGCGCGTGCGATGGCCTTCATCGCATTCGCCGAGGAGACCGGTGAGATGGTCGGCGTCGTCCGGCTCCACTCGGACTCGATCTACGAAAGCGGCGAATATGCCATCCTGCTGCGGTCCGACCTCAAGGGCAGGGGATTAGGATGGGCCCTGATGCAGCTGATCATCCACTACGCGAAGTCGGAAGGGCTCAAGACCATATCGGGCGACGTGCTCCAGGAGAACATCGTGATGCTCGAGATGTGCCGCCAGCTCGGCTTCGAGGTCAAGCCGGATCCGACCGAACCTGATATCTGCGAAGTCAGGCTGAAGCTCTGAGCTCACCCGCTAGGAGGGGCTTCAGCCCGAGATGTGACAGACCCCTTGGCCAACCGATGCTCGACCGGAATCGGGCGTTCGGCAGCGCCTCAACGCAATCGCGACTTGAATTGCCTGCAATTCTGCAGCGACCTAAATGCATGGACGCATCCTTTGGTTGCCGTCCTTTCGCCTAACCGCGGCATTTTCGCGGCATTTGCCTAAAACCGCGCCCATGCTTTCCGGTTGAAAAGCCTGATAACGTTGACTACGCAGGAACCTCGATGCCTCGCAGTCTTAGGAGCCCCGTGGCGTGCCTCAGGACAAGACCGGCGACCCCCGACAGTCAGCGGGCAACAAACTATCGGTTCTGCGCAAGCACCCGATCTTCGCGGATCTGGAGCCGGAGGCGCTCGATCAGCTCTGCCGCTATGCCAAGCACACAACCGTGAAGCGCGGTGCGACGATCGCCGCCAAGGGCGATCCCGGCAACAATCTGTTCGCGGTGATTTCGGGAACGGTGAAGATCTCCTCTTCGTCGCCGGATGGGCGGAATGCCATTCTCAATCTGATCGGTCCCGGAGAGATCTTTGGCGAGATCGCGGTGCTCGACGGCGCGCCGAGGTCGGCCGATGCGACCGCGAACACCAATTGCGAGCTCTACATCATCGATCGCCGGGATTTCCTGCCATTCGTGAAGAGCCAGCCGGCGCTGGCGATGAAATTCATCGAGCTGCTCTGCGCGCGCCTGCGCTGGACCAGCCAGCAGGTCGAGCAGGTGATCCTGCAGAACCTGCCGGGCCGGCTTGCCAGCGCGCTGATCGGTCTCACCGAGGAGCGCAAGTTCGACTCCGGCAGCGGCACACTCGCGATCACCCAGCAGGAGATCAGCGAGATGGTGGGCATGACGCGCGAGAGCATCAACAAGCAATTGCGCGTCTGGGCCGGCCGCAATTGGGTTCGTCTCGAGCACGGCGCCATCGTCGTGCTGGATATCGATGCGCTGCGCGAACTCGCGGAGAGCGGCCTCTCCGGCGAGTGATATCTCAGACGTGATCGTCGAGGATGGCGACCGCGCGGGTCCAACCGGCGGAGGCGCGTTCGATCTTGACCGGGAAGCATGAGACCGTGAAGCCGGTCGAGGGCAATTGATCGAGGTTGTGCAGCTTCTCGAGATGGCAATAGCCGATGTGCCGCCCTGCCTTGTGGCCTTCCCAGATCAGGCCGGCATCCCTTGTTTCGGCATATTTCTTCGCGGTGTAGACGAACGGCGCGTCCCAGCTCCAGCCATCGGTGCCGGTCAGGCGGACGCCGCGCTCGAGCAGGTACATCGTGGCCTCATAGCCCATGCCGCAGCCGGAATTGACGTAGTCGGCTTGGCCGAATTTCGCGCCGGCGCTGGTGTTGACGACGACGATCTCCAGCGGCGCCAGCGTGTGTCCGATCCGTTTCAGCTCCTTCTCGACGTCGCCGGCGCTCGCCACGTAGCCATCGGGCAGATGCCGGAAGTCGAGCTTCACGCCGGGTTGAAAGCACCATTCCAGCGGCACTTCGTCGATCGTCCACGACCGTTCGCCGCGGTTCATCGTCGGATGGAAGTGCCAGGGCGCATCGAGATGCGTCCCGTTATGGGTCGACAGCGCGACCTGCTCGACGGCCCAGCCCTGGCCATCCGGAAGGTCTTCCGCCTTGAGGCCGTCGAAGAACTGCAGCATGCGCGGCAGGCCCTGTTGGTGATCGATGTACTGGATCGTCGGATGGTTGCCTGGCGGATCGGCCGTTATGTCGTTTCGGAGCGGCACTGAGATATCGATCAGCTTCCGCGGCATGGGCGTTTCCCTCGATATGGTCCGCTGTTTCGAACATGTTGAGGGGGCTCCGTAGGTGGCGTCAAGTCACGTGCCGGCGACGTCGAGCCAGCCCGCCGTACCCCACCATAATGCGAATTGCGCCCGAAATTGATCGATGCGAGTCTTGCATTGATCAATGCTGGATTTGGCTTGGACTCAGAATGCCGCCCGCCCTACGGACGACATTGGCGCTTGACTTCACACCTGAAGTGGAGCGACCCAAGGCGGCCCGCAGCCGGCCGACAACGACATAATCGACTCAATCGACCAGGAGGAAAGCCCAGATGAAGACGCTCACCGGTATCATCACAGCCGTTGCCTTGGCGGTCTCAGCGCCCCTGGCGACCGCACGCGATTTCCGCTCCGCCGACATCCACCCCGCCGATTATCCGACCGTCGAGGCCGTCAAGTTCATGGGCAAGCAGCTCGCGGCGGCGAGCGGCGGCAAGCTCGGCGTGAAGGTGTTTCCCAACGGAGCCCTGGGCTCCGAGAAGGATACCATCGAGCAGCTCAAGATCGGCGCTCTCGACATGATGCGGATCAACGCATCGCCGCTGAACAATTTCGTGCCGGAAACCATCGCGTTGTGCCTGCCTTTCGTCTTCCGCGATACGCAGCACATGCGCACCGTCCTTGACGGTCCCATCGGCGATGAGATCCTGGCGGCGATGGAGCCGGCGGGACTGGTCGGACTTGCCTATTACGATAGCGGGGCCCGGTCCATCTACACCGTCAAGGCACCGGTCAAGTCGCTCGCCGACCTCAAGGGCCTGAAGATCCGCGTCCAGCAATCCGATCTGTGGGTCGGTATGATCCAGAGCCTCGGGGCCAACCCGACGCCGATGCCCTATGGCGAGGTCTATACCGCCCTGAAGACCGGCCTCGTGGACGCTGCCGAGAACAACTGGCCGTCCTACGAGTCCTCGCGCCATTTCGAGGCCGCCAAGTTCTACAACGTCACCGAGCACTCGCTGGCGCCGGAAGTTCTCGTGATGTCGAAGAAGGTCTGGGACACGCTGAGCAAGGAAGATCAGGCGATGGTCCGCAAGGCGGCCAAGGAATCGGTGCCTGTCATGCGCAAGCTCTGGGACGAGCGCGAGCAGGCCTCCCGCAAGACGGTCGAGGCGGCCGGCGTTCAGGTCGTGACCATCGCCAACAAGGCGGAATTCGTCGAGGCGATGAAGCCGGTGTATACGAAGTTCGCCGGTGACGAGAAGCTCCAGAGCCTCGTCAAGCGCATCCAGGACACGAAGTAAGCACAGCGGTGTCAGGTCCGGAGCCGCCCAGCGTGCGACACCGGACCCTCGCGGGGGAGGCACGGGATGACAGATCCACACGTCGCAAGCCACGAGCACGTGGCGGTCACTGGTCGCCCGTCCACCGGCTTGCTGTCGCGGATCAATGCTCCCGTCGCGCGCGCGGGCATGTATCTGTCCGTGACCGGCCTGCTCGGCATCGTCATCATCGTGTTCTACCAGGTGTTCGGGCGTTACGTGCTCAATTCGAGCCCGACCTGGACGGAGAACCTCGCGCTGGTTCTGATCCTGTATGTCACGTTGGTCGGCGCCGCCGTCGGTGTGCGCGATGCCGGACACATCGGCATGGACAGTCTGCTTGTGATGCTTCCGGATTACATGCGGGAAAAGATCGAGCTCGTGATCCACGTCCTGGTGGCCGTGTTCGGCATTGCGATGGCCTATAACGGCTGGATCCTGGGGGCGTCGGTTGGAACGGTGAAGATCCCCAATCTCGGCCTGCCCGAGGTGATCCGTTACGTGCCGCTGATCGCCTCCGGTGTCCTGATCGTCTCCTTTTCAATCGAGCACATCGTTGCTCTCCTGCGCGGCGAAGAGGTCGTCCCCTCATGGAACTGATCATCCTCGGCGCCACGTTCTTCGGCTTTCTGATCCTCGGCGTCCCCGTCGCCTTCGCGATTGGCCTCTCGGCGATCTGCACCATCCTCTACGAAGGTCTGCCGGTTGCCGTCATCTTCCAGCAGATGATGTCGGGGATGAACATCTTCTCGTTCCTCGCCATTCCGTTCTTCGTCTTCAGCGGTGAGCTGATGCTGCATGGCGGCGTCGCCGACAAGATCGTGCAGCTCGCCAAGAATCTCGTCGGGCACATCCGCGGCGGGCTCGGCATGTCCAACGTCGTCGCCTGCACGCTGTTCGGCGGCGTCTCCGGCTCGCCAGTGGCCGACGTGTCGGCGATGGGCGCGGTGATGATCCCGATGATGAAGAAGGAGGGGTTCGACACCGACTACGCCGTCAACGTCACCACCCATGCCTCGCTGGTCGGAGCCTTGATGCCGACCAGCCACAACATGATCATCTATGCCCTGGCCGCCGGTGGCAAGGTCTCGATCGGCGCGCTGATCGCCGCCGGCCTCCTACCCGCGCTCGTGCTGATGGTGTGCATGCTGGTTGCCGCTTACGCAGTCGCGGTGAAGCGCGGCTATCCGGCCGGCAAGTTTCCGGGCTGGGCCGAGGTCTTCCGCTCGCTCGCGGCCGCGCTGCCTGGCCTTCTGATCGTCGGCATCATCCTGGCGGGCATCCTGTCCGGCGTCTTCACGGCCACTGAATCGGCAGCCGTCGCGGTCACCTACACGATCCTGCTGACGTTCTTCATCTACCGCACCATGACCTGGGGCAACTTCCTGCGTGCCGCCGCCAAGGCGGTTAAGACGACCGGCGTGGTGCTGTTGCTGATCGGCGTCTCCACCATGTTCCAGTATCTGATGGGGCTGTATGAAGTCGCCGATCTCGCCGGCGCGATGATGAGCAAGGTCTCGACCCAACCCTGGGTCATCTTCCTGCTCATCAACGTCATCCTGTTCGTGCTCGGCACGTTCATGGACATGGCCGCGACCATCCTGATCTGCACCCCGATCTTCCTGCCGATCGCGATGAAAGCGGGCATGGATCCGGTGCAGTTCGGCATGCTGATGCTGATCAATTGCGCGCTGGGGCTGAACACGCCACCGGTCGGAACGACGCAGTTCGTGGGCTGCGCCATCGGCGGCATCTCGGTCGGCGCGGTGATGCGCACCATCCTGCCGTTCTATGCCGCGCTGATCGCAGCACTGATGTTTGTGACCTACGTCCCTGCGTTCTCGCTGTGGCTGCCCCGCCTGCTGATGGGCTACAAGGGATAGCAGCACCAGGGAGAAGCTATCAGTGACGGACTATCGCAAGCTTTTCGATCTCACCGGCAAGACCGCAGTCGTTCTCGGCGCCGCATCCGGCATCGGCAAGTCGTCGGCCGAGGCGCTGGCCGGGCTCGGTGCCCGCGTCGTTTGCGCCGATCGCGCGTTTGATGCGGCGGAGGCGACCGCCGCCGGCATTCGCGACAAGGGCGGCTGGGCGGAAGCAGCTAGCTGCGACGCCGCAAGCGCCGCGGACGTCAGCGCGTTGGCCAAAACCGTGATGCAGAAGTTTCCGCGGCTCGACATCGCCGTGACGACGCCCGGGCTCAATATCCGCAAGACCATCCTCGACTATACCGAGGAGGATCTCGATCGCGTCCTGAACCTCAACGTCAAAGGCACAGTCTGGTTCTTCCAGGCCTTTGGCCGCATCATGGTCGAGCAGAAGGGCGGCAGCATCATCGCCTGCTCCTCGGTGCGCGCAGTCACGATCGAGCCGGGCCTCGGCGTCTATGGCTCGACCAAGGCGGCAATCGGCCTTCTGGTGAAGGGCTTTGCCTCCGAGGTCGGGCATGCCGGCGTGCGCGTCAATGCGATCGCGCCGAGCATCGCCGAGACCGCGTTGACCGGCCCGTTCAAGCAGCGGCCTGACATCTACAATCTCTACGCCGGCCACACCGTGTTCAACCGCTGGAGCAGCGCCGACGAGGTCGCCACCGCGGTGGCCTATCTCGCCTCGGACGCCGCGAGTTATGTCAGCGGCAGCACGATGTTCATCGACGGCGGCTGGACGGCCGTGGACGGCCCACCGACAGGCCTTACCCAGCTGCACAAATAGCGGCCATGTGCATTAGCCGGTAAAGCCCACGCGCCGGCGCAGCTCCTTCTGCTCTGCGCCAGTCAGCAGGGCGATCAGCGCGGCGGCCTCCTTTGGATGCGCGGCCCGCGCTGTCGCGCCGGCCGTGTACATCGTCACGAGCTCGTAGCCCGGTGGCAGCGATCCCGATAGCGCGATGCCGTCGGTTGCGATGATCTCGGTCGCCTGCGTGCAGCCGATCGGCCTTTGCGCGGTGGACGCCGCGAGCTCCCGCATCGCAGTCGCTCCGTTCGGAAAGATCATGAGGCGAGACGCGACCTCATAGCCAATACCGAGCTGATCCAGCACCTTGGCGACATGCTGTCCCGCCGTCGACGCCTTGGTATCGGGGACGTAGATCGCATCGGCGCTGCGTAAGACTTGACGGAGATCGGCTTCGGTCCTCACCGTCACCCCGGGATCTCGGTTGCGGACCGCCAGCGCAATCTCGACCTGGCCGACATCAGCGATCGAGGAGGCCGTGACAAGCTTTTCCCCGGTGAGCTTTGCAAGAAGGGCTTGCGTCAGGATCACGAGGTCCGCCGGTTTTCCCGCGCGCAACCTGTCGGCCATGATACCGACCGCGCCAAATTCGCCGTCGATGCCGAAGCCGGTCTGCGCCTTGAAGGCGTCGGTGAGGCCGCGCACCAGCCCTTGCGCTGCGCCGCCGCTCAAAATGTTCACTGTCGTCACGATGCAAGCTCCGCAGCTGCAATGATCCTGTCGCGCGTGATTGGCAGGTCGCGCACACGCACGCCGAGGCAGTCGTAGACCGCATTGGCGATCGCTGCCGTCACCGGGCCGTGCGCGGCCTCACCGGCGCCGACTGGCTCGATCTCCGGCCGCTGGATGAGCTCGACATCCACTGCCGGCACTTCGCTGAATCTCAGGATCGGGTAGTCGGTCCAGGACGTCGATGTAATTCGCGCCCGGTCGAAGCGGACACGCTCCTTCAGCACCCAACTCGTTGCCTGGATCGCGCCGCCCTCGATCTGGTTGATGACGCCGTCCGGATTGATGGCTTCGCCAACGTCGACGGCAAGCGTCAGCCGCTTCACGCGGATGTCATCGGTGCCTTCGATTTCGGCAATCGCGGCGCAGTAGGCTCCCATGTTCTTGTAGCGCGCAAAGCCGACGCCGTGACCGATGCCGGTTCGCTTCTGCGGTTTCCACGCCGCGCGTTGCGCAGCGGCGCGGATGACGTCCTTGGCGCGCTCGTCGCGCAGATGGCGCAAACGCAATGCGATCGGGTCCTCGCCGCGCAGGGCGGCGATCTCGTCGCGCAGGGATTCGATGGCGAACACATTGCCTTGTGCGCCGAGGGTCCGCAGCGCCGAGGTGCGTACCGGCATCGTCAGCAACCGGTGGCTCGTGATCGTCCAGGCCGGGAGGTCATAGAGTGGAACGGAGTTGCGATCAGCGCCGCCGCCATTGGCGGCCGGCGGGTTGGACGAGATCATGCGCGGGTAGGGGTTTGCGATCTCAGTCGCGGCAAGCAGCGCCGGCTGCGCCGCGCGCCCCGGCCGCGCCGCGTGACCGTTGCTCCAGATGGTATGACGCCAGCCGACGATCTCGTTTTCGGCGTCGACATCGGCCTCGATCTCGATAGCCATGGCCGCACCGAACGGCGCATGGGACATCTCGTCATGGCGCGACCATTGCACCCGCACCGGATGGCCGCCGGCAGCCTTTGCCAGCAGCACGGCGTCGAGCGCGACGTCGTCGGCCGCGTTATGTCCGTAGCAGCCGGCACCCTCCATGTGCTTGACGACGATGTTCCCGGCCGGCAGCTTCAGCACGATCGCGAGATCGGCGCGCAGCAGATAGACGCCCTGGCTGTGGGTCCAGACATGGACGCGATCGCCATCCCATTGCGCCATGGCGCAGGACGGCGCGATCGAGCCGTGTGCGATGTAAGGGCGGGTGTATTGGCGGCGCAGGGTTTGGGCTGGCTTGGTCGTCGCCGCTCCGGTCCTGATCTCGATGATGGTGGTCTCGACGGGCTGGCTTCTTAGGAAGCCCGTCAAATCATCTTCATCGGGCAGCGCATCGCCGGCCGACCAAGTCGCTCCCTTGCGTAAGGCTTTCAGAGCGGCTTCCGCCGCTGCCTCGCTGTCAGCAACCACGCCGGCAAAGCCGCCGTCGCGAACGATCGTGACGAGAGCGGGGACAGCGCGCGCAGCCTCCTCATTGAGCGCAGTCAATCTGGCCCCTGAAACCTCCGGCCGCAGCACGCGTCCGTGCAGCAGGCCCGGCAGTGCCCAGTCGTGGATGAAGCGCGGCCGCGCGAACACCTTGTCGGGAATGTCGACGCGCTGCACGGAATGTCCGGCGACGAGACGCTCGGTGGCGCTTTTCGCTGTCGCGCCCGCGGTGACGTCGTGGTCCAGCGAGACCTCGCCAGCCAGCTCCCAATAGCTGGTGCTGACATTGCCCGGTCCCGAGATCGTGCCGTCATCGATACGGAGCAGCGCCGCATCGACGCCGAAGCGCTCCGATGCAGCAGTGAGGAAGCGCTGGCGCACCTCGGCGCAGGCGTGGCGCAGTGCGCGGCCGGATTGCTGGATCGACAGGCTGCCCGAGGTGACGCCTTCGTTCGGGCTCATTGCCGTCGAGGCGCGGATCATCTCGATCCTGATGATATCGAGATCGAGCTCGTCCGCCGCAATTTGCGCCAGCGCCGTCACGATGCCCTGGCCGATTTCCACTTTGCCGGGCGAGATCGCTACCCGGCCGTCGGCGGTGAACCGCACCCAGGACGATAGTCTTGGATTGGCCGCGAGGCTGGCCGACAGCTTCGGGGCAGGGGACGACACATTCATGACGTCGCCATCTCCGATGCCGCCCGCAGCACGGCGCGGACCATGCGGTTGTGCGATCCGCAGCGACAGAGATTGCAGTCCAGCGCGGCTCTAACCTCGGCCTCCGTCGGTGACGGATTGCGCTTCAGCAGCGCCGCAGCGCTGATCAGAATCCCCGATACGCAATAGCCGCATTGCATCGCCTGTTCGCAGACGAAGGCACGTTGCAGCGCGTGCGGTTGCTCCACCGTGCCGAGGCCCTCCGCGGTGATGACGTCCTTGCCGGCGACCGACCACATCGGCATGTCGCATGAAGCCATCGCGCGGCCGTCGATCATGACGTAACAGGCGCCGCACTCACCGGCGCCGCAGCCGAAATGCGCACCGGTGACAGCGAGCCGGCTGCGCAGCACGTCGAGCAGGATCTGATCAGGATCGACATCCACGGCCATCGCTGCGCCGTTGAGCTGGAATTGAATGGCAGGCATTCTCGCGCTAAGGCCTCACGACTTGTCGAACTTCTTGACCACGTCGGCCCATTTCTCGATGTCGCCGCGCAGGAATTTTTCGAACTGTTCCGGGGTCATCGACATGGGCACGGCACCTTGTTCTGTCCAGAGCCTGATGATGTCGGGCCGCTTTACCATTGCGTTGACGGCCGCGTTGAGCTTGTCGATGACAGGCTTCGGCGTCCCCGCCGGCGCCATCAGGCCGAGCCAGATCGTCGCCTCGTAGCCAGGCACCCCGGCCTCGATCGCGGTCGGCACGTTCGGCAGCACGGCCGAGCGCTGCTTGCCGGTGGTGGCGAGCGCGTGGACCTGGTTCTCACCGATGTTCGGCGCCATTGCCGGCACGGCGTCGATCATCATCTGCACCTGTCCGCCGATCACGCCGCTGCGCGCCTCGCCACTGTTGCGATAAGGCACATGGACGATATCGACGCCGGCCATGACTTTGAACAGCTCGCCGGCCATGTGATAGGGCGTGCCCTGGCCGGAGGAGGCGTAGTTCAGTTTGCCTGGCTGCGCCCTAGCGAGCGCGATGAATTCCTGCAACGTCTTTGCTGCGACTTGCGGATTCACCACGATGACGAGATCGGAAGAGTTCACCGGCGCGATCGGCGCGAGATCGCGCATCAGCTCGTATTTGCGCTTGTCCGCCGTCAGCAGGGATTCGTTCGCGGTCTGGGTATTGGACATCATCAACAGCGTGTAGCCGTCGGCGGCCGCCTTTGCCGCTTCGACCGTGCCGATGACGCCGCCCGCGCCGGTGCGGTTCTCGATCACGAAGGGTTGGCCAAGGCTTTCCTGGAGCACGTTGCCGATCAGCCGGGCCGCGACGTCCGCAGGCCCGCCGGCGCCAAAGGGCACGATGATGCGGACCGAGCGGGTCGGATAATCCTGTGCCAAGGAGGAGGCCGCGGAGAACGCGGCAAGCACGCCGGCCGCCAGAGCCTGCATGAATCTTCGGGCTTTCATGCCCACCTCCCTGATGTCGTTCTTGTTGGCCGGCACTGTAGCGGCAGGGGATGTGGACTGTCGACGGCTCACAAAGCCGCTCGTGCCGGGAATGTCGCGACCGTCTCGTTGTGGCCGCGCCGCTCTTCGCAGTCGCGGCAGGAACCGGAAGCGCACGTGATCTGAGCAAATCGCATGGGAATTGCCGGATAAATGCCCTCGGCTGACGGGTATTTTGGTGTTACGAACTGGGACATGAACCAGCACGCCAAGATCGAAATCCGCCATTCGACCTGCCCGCATGATTGTCCCTCGGCCTGTGCCCTCGATGTCGAGGTGGTCGAGGGCCGCAGCATCGGCCGGGTCCGCGGTTCGAAGCAGCAGACCTATACGGCCGGCGTCGTCTGCGCCAAGGTCGCCCGCTACGCCGAGCGCATCCATCACCCCGAGCGGCTGACGTTTCCGATGCGCCGCATTGGGCCGAAGGGTTCTGGGCAATTCGCACGGATCTCCTGGGACGAGGCGCTGGATGAGATTGCCGATCGCTTCAATCAAGCCGAGCGCGAATTCGGCGCGGAATCGGTCTGGCCCTATTACTACGCCGGCACCATGGGCCTCGTGATGCGCGACGGTCTCAATCGCCTCACGCATGTGAAAAAATATTCGCGCTTCTATCAGACCATCTGCGCCAATGTTGCGCGCATCGGGTTCGCGATCGGCACCGGCAAGATCGCCGGCGTCGACCCGCGCGAGATGGCGCTGTCCGACCTCGTCGTGATCTGGGGCACAAATCCCGTCAACACCCAGGTCAACGTGATGACGCACGCCTCGCGCGCGCGCAAGGAGCGCGGCGCCAGAATCGCTGCGGTCGACATCTACGACAACGAGACCATGAAGCAGGCCGACATCAAGATTCTCCTGCGACCCGGCACCGACGGCGCGTTTGCCTGCGGCGTGATGCATGTCCTGTTCCGCGACGGCTATGCCGACCGCGCCTACATGGACAAATACACCGATTGCCCTGATGAGCTCGAGGCGCATCTGAAGACGCGCACACCCGAATGGGCCTCGGCCATCTCAGGCGTGCCGGTGGCCGAGATCGAGGCCTTTGCCAAGGCCGTCGGCGAGACCAAGCGGACCTTCCTGCGTCTCGGTTACGGCTTCACCCGCTCGCGCAACGGCGCGACGCAGATGCATGCGGCGCTGTGCATTCCCGCCGTGACCGGCGCCTGGCAATATGAAGGCGGCGGCGCCTTCTTCAACAATTACGCGCTCTGGCATTTCAACGAATCGATCATCGAAGGCCACGATGCGATCGACAAGACCACGCGCGCGCTCGACCAGTCGCAGATCGGCCGCATCCTCACCGGCGATGCCGAAGCCCTGCAGGGCAGGGGCCCGGTCAAGGCGATGCTGATCCAGAACACCAACCCGATGACGGTGGCGCCGGAGCAGGCGCTGGTACGGCAGGGCTTTGCGCGCGAGGATCTTTTCGTCGCGGTGCACGAGCAGTTTATGACCGAGACCGCCGAGATGGCCGACATCGTGCTGCCGGCGACCATGTTCATGGAGCATGACGATCTCTATTACGGCGGTGGCCATCAGCACATTTCGGTCGGGCCCAAGCTGATCGACCCGCCCGGCGAATGCCGCTCCAATCACGAGGTGTTGCAGGGGCTGGCGCCGCGGCTTGGTGCGAAGCATCCGGGTTTCGACATGACGCCCCGCGAACTGATCGACGCGACGCTCAAGCTCAGCAATCACGGCGACATCGCCGGCTTGGAGGCTGATATCTGGCGCGACCTGCAACCCGATTTCCGCACCTCGCATTATCTCGACGGCTTCGCCCATGCCGACGGAAAGTTCCATTTCAAGGCTGATTGGGCGCATCCGCCGTTCGGTCAGACGATGGGCGATTTCGACAAGATGCCGTCGCTGCCGGATCATTGGGCGGTGATCGAGCACACGGATCAGGCCCATCCATTCCGCCTCGCGACCAGCCCCTCGCGCAGCTTCCTCAACACGACTTTCAACGAGACGCCGTCCTCGCAGGCGCGCGAGGGCAGGGCGAGCGTGATGATCCATCCGCTGGATGCGACCGCGCTCGGCATCGTCGACGGCGATGCGGTGACGCTCGGCAACGGCCGTGGTGAGAGCACGCTGGTCGCAACGCTGTTCGAGGGCGTGCGGCGCGGCGTTCTGATCGCCGAATCCGTTCACCCGAACAAGGGCCATATCGGAGGCCGCGGCATCAACATGCTGACGGGCGCGGACACCATCGCGCCGATTGGCGGGGCGGCATTCCACGACAACAAGGTCTGGATCAGGAAGGCGGCCGCGGGCTGAAGCACACTGTCGCTTCGATTGCTCTCTAAATTTGTGTCGAGGCGCTAAAGCTCCGCCTCGCCGCAGATTGCGCTTGCACCTCGCGCCCGAGCTGCCGCAAATGACAGCAAAACCGGGCCAAGGAAGCGAGCGTGCCATGAGCGACACCACAGCCGTCATTACCGAGAAGCGCGGGCAGGCGCTCTGGATCACCATCAACCGGCCGGAGAAGCGCAACGCGCTGAACGGCGATGTCATCGCCGGCATCAGCAAAGGCTATCGCGACGCGCATGACGACAAGGACGTCCGCGTCATTGTGCTGACGGGCGCGAGCGACAAGGCGTTCTGCGCGGGCGCCGACCTGCAGAATTCCGGCGCGGCTTTCGCGATGGATCATTCCAAACCAAATGTCGACTATGCGGATCTGCTACGTTTGTCACAGAACGCCACCAAGCCTGCGATTGCGCGGGTTGGCGGCGTCTGCATGGCCGGCGGCATGGGCCTATTGTGCATGACCGACATGGCGGTTGCAGCCGATCACGTCATCTTCGGCCTGCCGGAGGTGAAGGTCGGAGTGTTCCCGATGCAGGTCCTGAGCCTGCTGCAGAGGATCGCGCCGCCGCGGCTTGTCAACGAATGGGCGCTCACGGGTGAGCCGTTCGATGTCAAGGCGGCGCAAGCCGCGGGCCTCCTCAATTACGTCGTGCCTGCGGCCGAACTCGACGCCAAGGTCGACTGGCTGATCGGCCGCATCGTCGACAAATCGCCGACCGCGATCCGCCGCGGCAAATACGCTATGCGCGCCATCGCATCGATGTCTTTCGACGAGAGCATCGCCTACACCGAAAGCCAGATCGCGCTGCTCGCGATGACCGAGGACGCCAAGGAGGGATTGAAGGCGTTCAGCGAGAAGCGATTGCCATCTTGGACCGGAAAATAGGCGATCATGTCAGGGCACGGTTGGATGCTGTGGTCCTTCAAAGCAGCTTTATTCCGAGGAGTGATCGGCGTTTAGTCGAACAAGGAGCGCTCTTCTGCGCTGCTCGCGACGCTTCTTTGTGGCTGTGATCAACTGTTTGCCGGTGCGCTTGGCGTAGGTTGGCAGTTGGCGGCTTGATCTATGACGGCCTGCGGCACGCAACTCTGCGTCCGTGAGATCGCTATCGGCACCTTCGGTGAAGCCTCCGTGCCGGAAGGAAGTAAAGGAAAGTTCCTGACGAAGGTCGGCCGCTGCGATGATCTTTTTCACCACGCTGCGCAGATAGCGCAGGTCCTTGCGTGGCGTAATCCATGGAAGCGGGGTTCCCGACCGACGATGGGCATGGTCACGCCGGAATACCAACCCCGGGAGCGAGGTCTTTTTCATCTCGTCGAGCTCGTCCATAAGTTCAGGAAAGAGAGGGGCGCCCGTTTCGTCTAACAGTGGCCACCAGGCTTCCTCTCCATTCTTTGGGTGCACGATCCTGACGCTGTTTGGCCGTTCGCTAGGACGGTAGTGCGACATGTCGAAGGAGCCAAATACGTGCTGCTCCCGCTGCAGCCATTCCCATGACAACAAAGCAGCAGTTGCGATGGAGCGATAGTCGAGCCTTTTCGCGGCAGCCCTGAACGCGACGAGTTCATCCCAAGTTGCGGTTGGTGTGGGCCGTATCGGCTGGCCGGGCGCACGTGATCTTAATCCCATCCGTGAAAATGGATTGCTCGCTGGTACCATTTTTTCTTGAGCG
Organism: Bradyrhizobium sp. 147; assembly: GCF_023073935.1. Lineage (NCBI taxonomy): Bacteria > Pseudomonadati > Pseudomonadota > Alphaproteobacteria > Hyphomicrobiales > Nitrobacteraceae > Bradyrhizobium > Bradyrhizobium sp. 147. The sequence continues at coordinate 48,698 of NZ_JADPKL010000014.1, forward strand.
CGCTGGCCAACGAACCAGGCCCGCCGGCAGCTCGCCATGGCCACATTTGCGTAGCGACGACGCTCGCGGACGACGACCTCTCCATTCTTGCCTACTTTTGTTACGACTAGCAGCTTTCCATAAACTGCGTCGACGAAGGCCTTGGTGAAATCGGACAATTGCTTCGACCCAACGCGACTTCCATCTTTCAGCTCGTGATTGGCAAAGAGCGCGAGACTCTTTTTGTACTGCCGCTGAGTGGTGCTTTCGATTTCGCCCCACTTCTGGTGAGCTTGGTAGATGCCGACCAGCCAATCGAACGTGCCGGGCTCGGGAGAGGCCGGCATCATGTCACTTAGACCCCGTGAGCGCCAACTCTCGAATGCCGGCAAGAGGACTTTTTCAACCCGCTCGACGGCACCCGCATAATCGCTCCCTAAAGCTTCAGGCCTCAAATGGCAGCCCTGCCGACGAGCCCAGGTTGGCGGCGCGAAATAGTAAGCCACCGTATTGTTCGCCAACAGTTTTCGTTGACAATATCGAGGAAGCTTCGGTGCCGCATCAAGTGACATCATACCAGACATAAGAGATCCTCCGGCTCCCTGGCGTCTCTTCTTCCAAGAGGTGCTGCGAAATGGTCCATGGTCGCCTTCGACCAGACTGGCTCCCGCAGCCGTCCTGTTCCACGACAGCTGACCGGTGGCGGCGCATCTCCTCGGCGGATCGCGCACGCAAGTTCGCCTGTGTCTTCAAAGTCCAGGTAGGCGGCCGCCATATCCGCTCTCATCATCGCTGGCCAGGTTCCAGCGGGTGGGTAGCGAGCAGGCAGCGCTGTGCGTCGTGAAGGTGGGCGGTCTGATCTCACTGATGGGGCCGCTTAGGTCCAACAAGAGTCGAATTCACTGAACAACGACGTCCGATCTGGAAGATCTAGATTGGGCTCGACTCGTGATCAGCGGAGCGAGAGTCGCGGTGGGTCATAAAACGAACTTCTACGATGAAAGACTTTTCCGCTCTACTGCGCAGTGCCGCCGTGGCGGGCATAGGCCAGATTAACGCGCGAAAAAGAGGCCTAGCGTGCAGTTCTCGGCGAGAACCAATTCTGACCGGCGAAATCCCCGAAAGCGGAGCTAATGGTATCTCCGTTCGCGGAGTGGGGCGCCGCTAGCAGGCAGTCAACTGCTCTAGATGCATCATCAATGGACTTTCCCACAGATTCGCCGGTGAGCTTGCATTGAATCTGTCCGAGCGTTGTACGGTGTCGGAATGTGGTGGACGCAGAGCAAATGATCGGCCGGTCTCTTATCGACCCATGCGGTGATTCACGACCACCTCGTTGCATAAGCAAGCCGTGAACTGACGCCTCTATCTACATGCTTGAGGCGATCGCCCGATTCAAAGCCGAGTTTGCAACCAGAGGCGACGCCGGTGAAGGTGAGAAGAACAACATTCTCCCATGCTCCAGATCAGGATTGTGGAATGCAGAGGAGTGCGCGTAAGGAAATGTCGGCCCTCCGATTGGCGGATTCTTTCGCTTGCGCGCGTGCGGCTGCCGCCGCACCGGGCTCTCGTTGAAACCGAGCCGCTCTGCGTCTCGGCCGTCCGGCTTCGATCCCTCGCGCAAAGACTTGCGGAGCTCCTCGCCGGGGGCGCTCGGGAAAGGGGCTCGCCTGCGGCGATCGCTATCACTGCCCCGTTCCCGGGTGCCGCTATTGAACCGGTCTCGTCGCTGCACTCGGACCCGCGTGCCCCTTCGGGTCGCTATGCTCACGCTCTCCGGGTGCCATTTTCAGTTGAGGCGACTTGCCATTGGCGCGCGCCTGGTCACGCCTGCAGCCCTAGGCACCTCAATCCCATCAAGAATGGGACGAAAGGCGGCTGTGTCGTAGATTGTCGCATTTTCTGATGCAAACGCCGAGCTTGCCGTGGCGGGTTATACGACAGCCTTCGAAAGAACAACGTGATGGTGCGGGCTTCTTCACAAGCTCGCAAGGTCCTGAACTAACTCCTTGGATCCTTGCCGGAGCTGCGGTCGATATGATGACCACCAGCGGCGCGGGAGGCGGGAGGAGAGTGAAAGGGTTGCGGCGGGTTTTCCGCGATGGGTTGGAGGCCGAGAGAGTGGCTCCCGGCAACCCGTCGTGGAGCATCGAGATGACGGAGGCTGTCCAAAAGATCACCCTGTCGCCTTCGCGCGACATCCCCCTCGAACAAACTGGTACACAGACAATCGAACGTTCGGCGGCTCACGGCCGGAAGTTCGATCGAGCAATTCGCCAAAGTATCACGCACCGTTCGCTGCTGCAGAGCCTCAATGTACGGCCGATTGTGGAGGCGGAAGGCAACGGGACTGGCATGCTTGATGTGCCGGCGGACGGTCTTCGCTACCCGCGCGCTCGGACTTCTCACGATGCAGAAGCGAATGGCGAAGGCGCAAGCCGTTCCTTTTATCGTGCGCGAGGGGGCATCAATGGAGACGAGATCATCTCTTGGAAGCTGCGCATGTTCGTGCCCACGGACGCAAGCGGCACCGAGATCCGGTCGAAAGTGCTTGACAGCTATCCGCTTGCACGCATCGGCGAGCAGGAGGCTGCGTAATGTCTCGCGATGCGTCTGAATTGGCACGCCGCCTCGCGCGCGAGGCGGAGGCGGTGTGCCGACACTATCTCTCCAATGGCAAGCGGTCGGGTCGGTACTGGGTCGTCGGCGACGTCCACAACACCCCGGGCCGCTCGCTGTTCGTACGGCTCCAGGAATCACCTAAAGGCCGACCTGGCAAGTGGATAGATGCTGCGACCGGTGAGCATGGCGACCTCCTCGACATCATCCGCGAAAGTCTGGGCTTGCGCGACTTCCGCGAGGTGGCCGCGGAGGCAAGGCGCTTCTTGAAATTGCCTCGCGCTGAACCGGAACTCGCCTCAAAGCCCGTCGGTCCGGCAGCACCGGCCGCATCGCAAGAGGCCGCCCGTCGGCTCTTTGCAATATCCAGCCCGATCGAGGGGACCGTGGTCGAGACTTATTTGCAGGGGCGCGGAATAGCCGACGTCCACCATGGCGGCAGTCTGCGTTTCCACCCACGCTGCTACTATCGGCCGGACGAGCACCAGCCGACCGAGACTTGGCCGGCGATGATCGCTTCTGTCACTGATCTCGATGACAGGATCACCGGGGTACACCGTACCTGGCTCGACCCGGTCGGCTTTGATCGCGTTCGGCTCGGCAAGGCTCCGATCGATACGCCACGACGCGCGATGGGCGACCTCCTCGGCAATGCCGTTCGTTTCGGCGTGGCGGACGACGTGCTCGCCGCCGGCGAGGGCATCGAGACCATGCTGTCGCTGCGCTGCGTGTTGCCGACGATGCCGATGGCCGCTGCGCTTTCGGCCAACCACCTCGCGGCCATGTTGCTGCCGTCTGGCTTGCGTCGGCTCTATATTGTGTTTCGGCATGGAATAAGGACCCCGTTTTCGGGGTGATCGGCATCCAATCGGGACCCCGGGATAAGGGTCCACAGTGGCTTCCATCGAGTCATGGA
>NZ_JADPKL010000058.1:0-667 GCF_023073935.1 Bradyrhizobium sp. 147
TGTCGGGCGACGTGGAAAATTGACCCCCTGACGACACGAGGAATTGACCCCCTCGCGACACGGTCAGAACGGGGGTTTTATGCAGCGACTCAGTTCAGGTCCTCTGCGGTTCAAAGATCCGCGGAGGGAGGCCATGCTGGAGCCGGACGAGGTTTCGGCGATACTCCGGCTCAAGGAGCTGGGGTGGGGTAGTAAACGGATTGCCGGGGAGCTCGGGATTAGCCGCAACACGGTGAAGGACTACGTGGCGGCTGGCGGCTGGACGCCGTATCGGCAGCCGCACCGCAAAAAGGCACTCGATGGCCAGGAGATCTGGCTCAAGGAGCGCCTACGGCAGCACCACGGCAATGCCGACGTGATCCGCCAGGAGCTGGCAGCCGAGAAAGGCATCATCGTCAGCCTGCGCACGGTCGAGCGGGCCGTCCAGCGCTATCGCCAGGAGCTTGCGGCCGAGGCGCGTGCGACGGTGCGGTTCGAGACACCGCCCGGCAAACAGCTGCAGATCGATTTTGGCGAGCGGCTGGTCGAGATCGGCGGTAGCAAGGTTCGCGCCTACCTGTTCGTCGCCACGTTGGGCTACTCGCGCCGGCACCATGTCAGGGCATTCCGCAACGAACGGCAAGAGAGCTGGTTCGATGGCTTGGAAAGCTCCTTCGTGAAGTTTGGC
>NZ_JADPKL010000018.1:0-50888 GCF_023073935.1 Bradyrhizobium sp. 147
GACCTGCGCGGCGAATCCTACGGCCTGCTCATCGACCAGATCGGCGAGGTGCTGCGCCTGCCCGAGGACGGCAAGGAAGACAACCCCGTCAACCTCGACTCCCGCATGGCCAAGCTCGCCGGCGGCGTCCACCGCCTCGACGGCCAGCTCATGGTCGTCCTCGACGTCGATCGCGTCCTCGAGCTCGCGCCCGAGATGATGGCAGCCTGATACGGCGGCATCGCCGTCATCGGGCCTGCAACTGAAAGCGCCCCGGCAAAGGGGAAGGAAGCAGAGGTTCACATGCGAACTTGTCTCGTCGTTGATGATTCCAGCGTCATCCGCAAGGTTGCGCGCCGGATCCTGGAGGGCCTCGACTTCCAGATCCTCGAAGCCGAAGACGGTGAGAAGGCGCTGGAAGCCTGCAAGCGCGGCTTGCCCGATGCGGTGCTGCTCGACTGGAACATGCCCGTCATGGACGGCTACGAGTTCCTCGGCCATCTCAGGCGCATGCCCGGCGGCGACCAGCCCAAGGTGGTGTTCTGCACCACCGAGAACGACGTCGCGCACATCGCGCGCGCGCTGCACGCCGGCGCCAACGAGTACATCATGAAGCCCTTCGACAAGGACATCGTGACGGCGAAATTCCAGGAAGTCGGCCTTATCTGAGCGACCGTCCGGAGGCTGAACGGATCCTTCGGCGCTTGTTTTCAACTGAACCGTTTCAGTCTGAGTTGGTGAGTAATGAGTGTTGCGTTCGCAGGTAATTCGACCACGGGCTCGTCGCGCGAGGCCGGGCCGTTGCGGGTCATGATCGTCGACGATTCCGTCGTCATTCGCGGTCTGATCTCGCGCTGGGTCGGTGCCGAGCACGACATGGAGGTTGCGGCCTCGCTGCGCACCGGGCTCGAGGCGGTCAACCAGATCGAACGCATCAACCCCGATGTCGCCGTGCTCGACATCGAAATGCCCGAGCTCGACGGCCTCTCGGCGCTGCCGCAACTGCTGGCGAAGAAGCGCGATCTGGTCATCATCATGGCCTCGACGCTGACCCGCCGTAACGCGGAGATCAGCTTCAAGGCGTTGTCGCTCGGCGCGGCCGACTACATTCCGAAGCCGGAATCGACGCGCGAGGCGTCGGCCGCGGACATCTTCCACCACGATTTGGTCCAGAAGATCCGCCACCTTGGCGCGCGCCTGCGCAGGAGGTCCACGGTTGCGAGCCCGCCGCTGGCGCCCGCGAGCCCCGCGCCGGTTGTACGTGCACCGGCCGTCGCGCGGCCCGCCGCGCCGGCTTCGGCCGCGCCGTCGGCGGGAGCGCCGGCCACGCGCCCGTTCTCGACCCAGGCGCCAAAGGTGCTGCTGATCGGCTCCTCAACCGGCGGTCCGCAGGCGCTGATGGCGCTCGTCACCGAGCTCGGCCCGGTGATCGATCGCGTCCCGGTGCTGATCACCCAGCACATGCCGCCGACCTTCACCACCATTCTTGCCGAGCATCTGGCGCGTTCGAGCCGCAAGCCGGCGGCCGAGGCGATCGACGGCGAGCCGGTGAAGCGGGGACGGATTTACCTGGCGCCCGGCGGCAAGCACATGCGCGTCGTGCGCAGCGGCACCGACGCTGTGATCGCGCTCGACGACGGCCCCGCCGTCAATTTCTGCAAGCCTGCGGTTGATCCGCTCTTCACCTCCGCCATCGACATCTGGCACGGCGGCATCCTGTCCGTGATCCTGACGGGCATGGGCGCCGACGGCATGCGCGGCGGCAAGGACATCGTCGCTGCCGGCGGCAGTGTCATCGCGCAGGACGAGGCTTCCAGCGTCGTCTGGGGCATGCCGGGCGCGGCCGCCAATGCCGGCATCTGCGCGGCGATCCTGCCGCTGAACCAGATCGGCGCCAAGGTCAATCGTCTGTTTGCGGGGGACCGCTCGTGACGCCGGTAGACTACGAATATTTGCGCAAGTTCCTGAAGGAGCGCTCCGGTCTCGACCTGTCGGCCGACAAGCAATATCTGGTCGAGAGCCGGCTGCTGCCGCTGGCCCGCAAGTCGAGCCTCTCGGGCATTGCCGATCTCGTATTGAAGATCAGAAATGGTGACGGCCGGCTCGCGACCGACGTGGTCGAAGCCATGACCACCAACGAGACCTTCTTCTTCCGCGACAAGATTCCGTTCGACCATTTGCGCGAGACGATCATTCCAGGTCTGGTCGAGAGGCGCGCGGCGCGCAGGTCACTCCGGATCTGGTCGGCGGCATCGTCGACGGGGCAGGAGCCCTATTCGATCGCGATGTGCCTGAAGGACATGGGTGCTGCGCTCGCCGGCTGGCGTATCGAGATCGTCGCCACCGATCTGTCGCAGGAGGTGCTGGAGAAATCCAAGGCCGGCATCTACAGCCAGTTCGAGGTGCAGCGCGGCCTGCCGATTCAGCTCCTCGTGAAACACTTCACGCAAGTCGGGGACGTCTGGCAGCTCAATCCTGACATTCGATCGATGGTGCAGTTCCGCCAGCTCAATCTGTTGCAGGACTTCTCCCATCTCGGCACGTTCGACGTGATCTTCTGCCGTAACGTGCTGATCTATTTCGACCAGGACACCAAGGCGGTGATCTTCGAGCGGATGGCGAAGGGCATGGCGGCCGATGGCACGCTGCTGCTTGGCGCCGCCGAATCCGTCATCGGCATCTCCGATGCGTTCCGCCCCATCGCCGATCGCGGCGGTCTCTACCAGCTCAACCCCTTGCGCTCCGGCCGCCCCATGGGCGGATTGATGCCGCCGTCGTTGAAGGTGGCTGCGGCGCGGTGATCTCATCTGTCATTCCGGGGCGGCGCGATAGCGCCGAGCCCGGAACGACACGCCTCACAAAATCGCATGTGGTAGAAACCGCGAGCGGTTGCCCGTGATCGGGCTCTCGTCTTCTCGGATCGAGAGCCACACGGCTCGTGAGCCAAGCCAGATCGCCGGGGCAAACTCGCCGGCAGAGATCCGCGCCGACAGGTTCGGCACCGGGACCTTCACGAGGAAGAACACGATGACCTGCACGACCAGTGCGATCGTCGCCCAGATCACGCAATCCAGCACATTGGCCGAATGGGCGATGGCGCTGACCAGCGGTGCCACGAAGCCGAGCAGGATGATCGTTCCCCCATCGTGCAGCGACCATTCGTCGGCGGGGAAAGGATAGCGGTTCAATGGCGGGAGGACGATGAGGCGGCGTTGGCGACCCCAAAAACAAAACCCCGCCATTTGCGGCGGGGTCCAGGCTGGAAGGAGCGAGCCCGAGGGCGCGCGACGTAAACCCAGGATCAGGCCGGGATGCGCTCGTCGGCCTCGTGCGGCTCGCGCAGCACGTAGCCGCGGCCCCACACCGTCTCGATGAAGTTGCGTCCCTCGGAGGCGTTGGCGAGCTTCTTGCGGAGCTTGCAGATGAAGACGTCGATGATCTTCAGCTCCGGCTCGTCCATGCCGCCATAGAGGTGGTTGAGGAACATTTCCTTGGTGAGGGTCGTGCCCTTGCGCAAGCTGAGGAGCTCCAGCATCTGATATTCCTTGCCGGTCAGATGCACGCGCTGGCCGCCGACTTCCACCGTCTTGGTGTCGAGGTTGACGACGAGGTCGCCGGTCTGGATGACCGACTGGGCATGGCCCTTGGAGCGGCGCACGATCGCGTGGATGCGGGCCACCAGCTCGTCCTTGTGGAAGGGCTTGGTCATGTAGTCGTCGGCGCCGACGCCGAGACCCTTGACCTTGTCCTCGATGCCGGCGAGGCCGGAGAGGATCAGAATCGGTGTCTTGATCTTGGAGACCCGGAGCTGCTTGAGCACGTCGTAGCCGGACATGTCGGGCAGATTGAGGTCGAGGAGAATAATGTCGTAATCGTATAGTTTACCGAGATCGACGCCTTCTTCCCCCAAATCGGTCGTGTAAACGTTGAAGCTCTCCGACTTCAACATCAGCTCGATCGACTGCGCGACGGCGCTGTCATCTTCAATCAGCAAAACGCGCATGCCAGTTCCCCATAGTCGCCGCTCCTGGGCGTCAGGTCGGCCGCATTCGCGGCACTCAACAAAACGCCTTTGAACAACTGATTCGGATCCTGACAACAGATGGTTAACAAACTCTGATTCTGGAACGCAAGTCCCCCCGGTGCAATTTTTGTCGAATCGCCCTAAGGTCTTGCGTGCGAAGCAGCTTTCGTCACCCGGTTCTGTTCAAGCTCCACTTTAAGAGGCGGGCCTAACCGACTCCCGCGACTCAGCCTTCTTCTGAAGGGAAGTCACGCTCAGTCTCAAAGACAGTGACGCAATGATTAATGATGCGGGTAAACACGAAGTTAAGCGCCGTTCAGAAATATGGCGAAACTTAAGGTTTTCACCTTGAGGCCCCCGGATGACGAAGGCGCGCACTTAATGAAGGCCCACCTATGAAGGCTTTGGCCGAACAGATCGGCGACATCGACGGCGTCAACATCTATGGCCGTGTAGTCGGCGTGCGCGGCCTCATGGTCGAGGTGGCCGGTCCCATTCACGCAATGTCGGTGGGTGCGCGGCTGGTGATCGAGACCGGTGCCAACCGTTCGATCCCCTGCGAGGTGATCGGCTTCTCCGGCAACAATGCCGTGGTGATGCCGTTCGCCGGCCTCGATGGCGTGCGCCGCGGGTGCAAGGCGGTCATCGCCAATGCCGCCAATCAAGTGCGGCCGTCGGCGGCCTGGCTCGGCCGTGTCGTCAATGCGCTGGGCGAGCCGATCGACGGCAAGGGGCCCCTGCCGCAAGGTTCCTCGCCGATGCCGTTCCGCAATACGCCGCCGCCCGCGCATTCACGCAAGCGCGTCGGTGCCCCGCTCGATCTCGGCGTGCGCGCGATGAACACCTTTCTCACCTGCTGCCGGGGCCAACGCATGGGTATCTTCGCGGGCTCCGGCGTCGGCAAGTCGGTGCTGCTGTCGATGCTGGCGCGCAACGTCGATGCCGATGTCAGCGTCATCGGCCTGATCGGCGAACGCGGCCGCGAGGTGCAGGAATTCTTGCAGGATGATCTCGGCGAGGAGGGCCTTGCGCGCTCCGTGGTGGTGGTGGCGACCTCGGACGAGCCCGCGCTTATGCGCCGCCAGGCGGCATATCTGACGCTCGCGGTCGCTGAGTATTTTCGCGACGAGGACAAGGACGTGCTCTGCCTGATGGACTCGGTGACGCGCTTTGCCATGGCCCAGCGCGAGATTGGTCTATCCGCTGGCGAGCCGCCGACTGCCAAGGGCTACACGCCGACCGTGTTCACCGAATTGCCCAAACTCCTGGAGCGCGCCGGACCCGGCCTGGGGGAGGGCGCCATCACCGCGATCTTCACGGTGCTGGTCGACGGCGACGATCATAATGAACCGATTGCGGACGCCGTCCGCGGCATCCTCGATGGCCATATCGTGATGCAGCGCTCGATCGCTGAGCGCGGTCGCTACCCCGCCATCAACATCCTCAAATCCGTCTCCCGCACCATGCCGAAATCGGCCGATCCGCAATTCTGGCCGACCATCCAGCGGGCACGGCAGGTGATGGCGACCTATGCCGACATGGAGGAATTGATCCGGCTCGGCGCCTACCGGGCCGGCTCCAGCCCTGAGGTCGACGAAGCGATCCGCCTGCACGAGCCGCTCGAGGCCTTCCTGCGCCAGCGCAAGGACGAAAATGCATCACTCGCGGGCGGCTATCGCCAGTTGGCGCAAATCCTGGGTGATTTGGAAACGGAACGCTAACTTTGTCAGGTCATCATCCGATCCCACAGAGTAGCAGAGCCGGTCTTGGCCGCAATCGGGCCTGTGGGGAGACCGGTGCCGTCCCACGTGCAGCGAGGGGACTTCTGGGGAGTACGAGTCGATGAAGTCACGTGATACCCTCATTCGCCTGAAGAAATTTCAGGTCGACGAGAAGCGCCGCCGGGTCACCCAGATCGAGACCATGATCGCCGACTTCCAGCGGATGTCGGTTGATCTCGAGCGCGAGATCCAGACCGAGCAGGAGCGCGCCGGGATCAACGATCCCTCGCACTTCGCCTACCCGACCTATGCCAAGGCCGCGATCCAGCGTCGCGAGAACCTGACCCGCTCGGCCGACGAGCTCAAGGGCCAGCTCGACGAAGCCAAGGCCGCATTGGCCGAAGCCTTCGAGGAGTTGAAGAAGGTCGAGCTCCTCGACGAGCGTGACCAGGCCCGCGAGCGCGCCGAAGAGAACGCCCGCGAGCAGGCCGATCTCGACAGCATCGGCCTGATGCGCGCCCGCATCGGCGCCGTCGCCTAACGGCGCCAGCAGCCCGACCGCCGAGAAATCTGCCAAACCCGGACCGCAAGGTCCGGGTTTTCATATTTGCTGTCCACAGTGGAGGCGCCGCGCCTCTTGGTGGTCAGGTTTGTCGCGCGCTATGGTAGCGACGTGCCTGGGCTTGCGCGGAAAGCGACGGGCGGTGGGGGGCTGAATGCTGACGCCAGCAGAGCTGGTCGGGCTGATTGAGGCGGTGGCAAAGGGCGATCAGGCCGCGTTCGAGCGGCTCTACGTCGCCACGCGCGCGAAACTTTATGGCGTCGTGCTCCGTATCTTGCGCCGGCAGGATCTCGCAGAGGAGGTCATTCAGGAGACCTACGTCAAGATCTGGAACAGCGCCGGCCAGTTCAATGCGGCCATGTCCTCGCCGATCACGTGGATGGCGTCGATCGCCCGCAACCGTGCGATCGACGTTGTTCGCAAGAAGTCGGAAGTCTCCATCGAGGAAGAGCCTCAGGCGATGGAGGTGGCGGCCGACAGTCCTGATCCGCTGGCGCGGAGGGAGATGACCGAGGAGTTGAAACGGCTCCTGGAATGTATCGGCCGGCTCGAGCCGGACCGCCAGCGGCTCGTGCTTCTGGCCTATTACAACGGCTGGAGCCGCGAGCAATTGGCGGAGAAATTCGTTGCGCCCGTCAACACGGTGAAGACGTGGCTGCGGCGCAGCATGCTGGATATCCGGGAGTGCCTCGGACTTTAGTGGATGATGAGAGTGTGTATGCTGGCGCAGCCTTCTTGCTTCACCTCTCCCGGAGGGAGAGGTCGGATTGCATCGCAAGATGCAATCCGGGTGAGGGCTTACGCTCTTTCACGGCACCTGAACCCCTCACCCGATTTGCATGCGAGGATGCTTCGCATCGTCCTGTGCAAATCGACCTCTCCCTCCGGGAGAGGTGAAGGGACGTGATGGCCTATAGTGAGGACCATATCGCGCTCGCCGCGGAATATGCGCTCGGTACGCTCGACGCCGACGAGCGCGCGCAGGTCGAGACCATGATGGCGGTGGACAAGGCGTTCGCCGATGTCGTGCAGGCCTGGGCGTTCCGGCTCGGCGCGCTCAACCAGATGGTCGGCTTGGTCGAGCCGCGTCCGATCGTGTGGGAGAACATCAGGTCCGAGATCGCGCGCACGACCCTTGCGCAGGAGCCGCATGTCGAGGCTGCACCGCCACCCATACCGGAATTGCCTTCGCTGGACATTGCCTCGTCGGAATCGTCGACGGCCGGCGTGCAGTCCCCGGAGCCGCAGCATCCCGAAGCGGAGCAGCCGCAGACATCGCGTGCCGAGCCCGACGCTATTCCGGAGATCGCGCCGCAGTTCATGCCGCAGGTCCATGCTCCGGATCTCAACGTCGGCCGCGCGCCGCAGGCGCCGGTCGTCGAGGACGGCAATGTGATCCGTCTCGAGGGGCGCGTGAAGCGCTGGCGCAACATCGCATCCGCCGTCGGCGCGCTTGCGGCCGCGCTGCTCGTGACGCTGTCGCTCCAGATATTCCTCCCTGATGCGTTGCCGGCTACCTTGCGTCCCGCGCCGCGCATCCAGACCGTGGAAGTGAAGACGCCGGCCGCGCCGCTCGCCGCCTCCGCGCAATATGTCGCGCTGCTGCAGGGCCAGGGCGGCGGCCCCGCCTTCATTCTCACCGTCGACGGCGCGACGCGGAATTTCACGGTCCGCAAGGTCGGCGCGACCCCGGAGCCCGGCAAGAGCTTCGAGCTCTGGCTGATCTCCGACAAGCTGCCCCGGCCGCGTTCGCTCGGCGTGATCGGCGCTAGCGATTTCACCGCGCGTCCGCTGCTCGCGTCCTACGATTCCGACGTCGTCAACGGCGCGACTTACGCCGTCACGGTCGAGCAGGCCGGCGGTTCGCCCAACGGCCAGCCGACCTCGGCACCGGTGTTTTCCGGCAAGCTGATCGAGACCGTGCCGCCGGCGCAGCCGGCGAAGTAGCCCAACATTTCATATCGTCCTGGCCAAAAGCGTCGTGGCCCGGATGGAGCGCAATCCGGACCATCGTTCGGCATTCCGCTCTGCTTCGAGCTACCAGCAGAACCTGTCGCCACGGTCCATCCCGTCGTCGTAATCCGACAAGTCCCGCCGAATCCCGCGTCCGATTTGAACCTAGCTGCACTTGGCGGCGTCAAATGCCCGGAATTTGCAGCGGCGCCGCCGAGCGCGATGCCGGAGAGGGCGAGAAAATCAGATGGATGCAGTGAAGGCTCCCGGCATCTTCATTCACCAATATGCGGGGCTGCCGCACGGTCCGGAGTTCGAGCACTGGCGCGAGCGGGTCTTCGGGTGCTGCGGCCTCGATATTGGGCCGAGCCGGGGCGACAGCATCGACTGCCGGCTCCAGGTCAGCGTCGTCGACAACATCGCGCTCGCCATTCCCGAAGGCGCTTCCGCACAATATTCACGTAGGCAGAGCCACCTCGCCGACGGCAGCGACGATCTCGTCCTGATTGTCGGACACGCGGGCCGCGTCCGCGTCGGGCAGAACGGTCACACCGTCGAACTCGCGCCGGCGCAGATGGTGCTCGTCGACATGAGCATCACCGGCACCGTCGGCCACACCGACGAGGAGCGCTTCACCACCATCCGCATGCCGCGCCGCGCGCTGCTCGACATCAATCCGCGCGCAGAGGAGAAGCTGTCGCAGGTGCTCTCCGACGGCGCGGTCGCCGAGACCATCTTCCGCTACCATGCGCTCGCCGCCAATCAGGCGCCGCATCTCGATGCGGTCGGGCAGCGTCTGACCGCGCAGCACATGATCGACCTCGTCGGCCTTCTGCTCGGGACCGACGCCGAGCATGCCAGCCTTGCGCGCGGACGCGGGCATGCGGCGGCCCGTCTCGATCTCATGCGCGCCGACGTGATGGCGGCGCTGGGCCGCAACGATCTCTGCCTGTCCGAGATCGCGACGCGCTCGGGCCTCAGCCCGCGCCAGGCGCAGCGCCTGTTCGAGCAGGCCGGCACGACCTTCACCGAATTCGTGCTGGAGCAGCGCCTGCTCCAGGCGCGCAAGCTGCTCGGCGATCCCCGCGCCAGGACGCGCAAGATCAGCGACATCGCACATTCCTCGGGCTTTTCCGATCTGTCCTATTTCAATCGCGCCTTCCGCAAGCGCTTCGGCGCGACGCCGTCGGAACTGCGCAAGGCGTGATCCGGGCTGTGCAATCTTGTCCGGCGCGTCAATGCTGCCGCAGTTGGTCCAGGCGGCGGAATGAGCTATATCTGGCTGCGGCGGATCGCTCGATCCGCATGTCGGTCGCTCGTATCGACCGTTGGGAAAGCGCAGTAGGCGGACATGGCGCGTATCGTCGTGCTCGGCGCCGGGTTTGCAGGTCTGTGGGCGGCCATCGGCGCTGCGCGCAAGCGCGACGAGATCGGCGCGAACAGCGACATCGAGATCCGCCTCGTCGACCGCAATCCCTATCACAACGTCCGCGTCCGCAATTACGAGGCCGACCTCGGCGAGGTCGCGCTACCGCTGCCGCAACTGCTCGATCCGATCGGCGTCAGCCACAGCATCGGCGAAGTTGAAGCCATCGATCCGAACCGACGTGAAATCTCGCTGGTCACGAGCGGCGGTGAGGAGAGGTTGAACTATGACCGCCTCGTGCTGGCGCTCGGCAGCGAGGTGATGCGTCCCGACATTCCAGGCCTTGCCGAGCACGCTTTCGACGTCGATACCTATGCCGCGGCGCTCCGCCTCGAGGATCATCTCGTCTCGCTTGGACGCAGCGTGCCGGCGCCGGGGCGTTCGACGGTGGTAGTGGTTGGCGCCGGCTTCACCGGCATCGAGGTCGCGGCCGAGATGCCCGCGAAGCTAACGCGTGCGGGCATCAGCGGCAGCCGCCGCATCGTCCTCGTCGATCCCAATCCAGCGGTCGGCGCCACCATCGGCGCGCAGGCGCGTCCCGTGATCGAGACGGCCTTGGCCTCGCTCGATGTCGAGATGCGGCTTGGTATGCGCGTTGTCTCGGTCGAGGCTGCCGGCATGCGCCTGAGTTCGGGCGAGTTCATTTCGGCGCAGACGGTGATTTGGTGTGCCGGGCTCCGTGCAAGCCCCTTGGCGGCGAGCTTTCCGGACGCGCGCGATCGCCTCGGGCGCATCCTGGTTGATCCTTTCATGCGGGTTGCGGATGTCGGCGGTGTGTTCGCGGCCGGCGACGTTGCCTCGAGCGTGATCGACGGGCTGCATCCGACCGTGATGTCCTGTCAGTTCGCGCGGCCCATGGGCCGCTTCGCCGGTCACAACGTGGTGGCTGATCTCGCCGGTCTGCCGATGCTGCCGCTGCGGATCGACTGGTACGTGACCGTGCTCGATCTCGGCACCTGGGGCGCGCTCTACACGGAAGGCTGGAATCGTGAGGTGCGCGCCACCGGCGCGGCCGCGAAAGTGACCAAGGAGACGATCAACCGCAGGCGCATCTATCCGCCGCTCACAGGCAGCAGGGACGAGCTCTTCGCTGCCGCGGCGCCGACGGTGCAGACGCCGCCGCCGACGTACCGGGCGCGGTAGCCCCAAGCGCACTGTCGCGGTATCGCTGGCTACATCCGCGCCGAATTCATTTTCCGCAACATACACCAGACATGAGAAAGCGCCCGTGGGGGGCGGGCGCTTTCTGTAGTCGACTTGGGGTTGGGGTCGTCTACATATCCACGTGGCGACTTTGGGGGGCTGGTAAAGAGCCGCGTGAATTCACAAAACTCGTCAGGTCTCCTTAGCGAACGAGGGACGCGTTCGAACTGGTAATCACGACCGGCTGGCCGGCCTTGATGACGCGGGCGCTCTGGGTCAGGCCTTCATCCGAACCCGTCCGTGCCGTGATGCCGAGGCCCGCCACCACGATCCCTGCGACGAGGGCCACGACCACAATCTTCAGATGGGTCGCGCGGTCTGCGCTGTAGATCGAGTGGTTCATGGAAGCCTCCTGCCGCCATCTACCCGAAGTAGTCGCCAGCCCATTCAGGCAGGTTCATGCTTCCGGTGCCCAACAACCTAGTATTGGGAGGATTCGTTCCCAAGAGGCCATCACAACAGCGTGACAGGACGTGAAAGGTCGCGATCAAAAGCGATCTTTGGTCGTTCGATTATATAATTATTTCAACAATGTAATTGCCTGTGAGGCGCCTTTTCGGCTTTTGGCCCGCAAGCCGCCAAAAACTCAAAAACCATTTGCATGTGGCCAAAAAACACGCGGCTTCTTGAGCCAAATCAGATGCTTCCGACTGTTTTCAACCTCGCTCTAGGGTGGATTTCGGCCTGCGACAGCACGGTGGTCTGTGCCCGGAACCGTTCCACCAGGGAGCGGACGAAGGGACGAATTGCGGCAGAGGTGACCAGCACCGGCGCCTCGCCTTCGCGGGCGGCGCGCTCGAACGCCTCGCGCACGGCGGTCATGAACTCCGACAGTTTCGAGGGCTGCATCGCAAGACTGCGCTCTTCGCCCTGGCCGATGATCGACTCGGCAAATGCCTGTTCCCAGCGTGCCGACAGCGCGATCAGCGGCAAATAGCCGTTGTAGGAGGTGTTCTGCGCGCAGATCTGCCGCGCCAGCCGGGCGCGGACATGCTCGACCATGGTCGCGGGATTGCGTGAGAAGGCGAGCGAGTCGGCGATGCCTTCGAGGATGGTCGAGAGGTCGCGGATCGAGATGCGTTCGGCCAGCAGGAGTTGCAGCACGCGCTGGATGCCGGAGACCGTGACCTGTCCCGGCACGATGTCCTTGACCAGCTCGCTCTGCTCCTTCGGCAGCTCCTTGAGCAGCTTCTGCACCTCGCCATAAGAGAGCAGGTCCGACATGTTGGCCTTGAGCAGCTCGGTGAGGTGGGTCGAGAGCACGGTTGCGGCGTCGACCACGGTGTAGCCCTTCAGCGAGGCCTCTTCCTTGAAGCTGGCGTCGACCCAGGTCGCGGGCAGGCCGAAGGTCGGCTCGGTGGTGTGGATGCCGGGCACCTGCACCTGGCTGCCGCCGGGGTCCATGACCATGAACTGGTTCGGCCAGATCTTGCCGCTGCCGGCGTCGACCTCCTTGATCTTGATGATGTAAGTGTTGGCCTCGAGCTGGACGTTGTCGAGGATGCGCACCGCCGGCATCACGAAACCCATTTCGACCGCGAGCGAGCGGCGCAGCGCCTTGATCTGCTCGGTGAGGCGGTCGGTGCCATCGGGGCCGTTAACCAGCGGCAGCAGGGCATAGCCGAGCTCGATCTTGAGGTCGTCGATCTTGAGCGCAGCCGAGATCGGCTCTTCGGCCGCAGCCGCGCCCGGCGCACCCGGCGTGCCCGGAGCAGGCGCGGCCTTGGCGGCTTCCTCGGCCTTGATGCTGATTCTCTTGTTGGTGCGCGCCTGCCAGGCGAGCGCGCCGGCGCCGGCGCCGAGCGCGAGGAAGGGAAGGGTCGGAATGCCCGGCAGCGCCGCCAGCACCAGCATCACCGCCGAGGACATGGCCAGCGCCTGCGGGTAGCCGGAGAACTGCTTCATCAACGCCTTGTCGGCGGCGCCGGAGACGCCGGCCTTGGAGACGAGCAGGCCGGCCGCGGTCGAGACGATCAGCGCCGGCACCTGGGTGACGAGGCCGTCACCAACGGTCAGGAGCGTGTAGCTGCGGCCGGCGTCGGCGAAGGACATGCCCTGCTGCGCCACGCCGATGATCATGCCGCCGACCACGTTGATGAAGACGATCAGCAGGCCGGCGATGGCATCGCCGCGCACGAACTTGGAGGCACCGTCCATGGCACCGAAGAAGCCGCTCTCATCCTCCAGTTCCTTGCGTCGCTCCTTGGCGACCTTCTCGTCGATCAGGCCGGCGGAGAGATCGGCGTCGATTGCCATCTGCTTGCCGGGCATGGCGTCGAGGTGGAAGCGCGCGGCGACTTCGGCGATGCGGCCCGAACCCTTGGTGATGACGACGAAGTTGACGATGATCAGGATGGCGAAGACGATGATGCCGATGACGAAATTGCCGCCCATCACGAAGCTGCCGAAGGCCTCGATGACGTGACCGGCAGCAGCCGTGCCCTCGTGCCCGTGCGACAGGATCAGCCGGGTCGAGGCCATGTTGAGCGACAGGCGCAGCATGGTCGAGATCAGCAGGATGGTCGGGAAGGCGGAGAATTCCAGCGGCGCCTGGATGAACAGCGACGTCATCAGGATCAGGATCGAGAGCGTGATCGAGATCGCCAGGAACAGGTCCAGCACGATCGCGGGCAGGGGAAGGATCAGCACCACCAGGATGGTGAGGATGCCGAGCGCCAGCGCGATGTCGCCGCGCTTGAGGACGTTGACGATCTCGGAGACGGAGGGGATCCCGGGCCTTGCCCCGCCTACGCCTTGTCCAGCGGTGACATCAACCATGGTAGCTGCCTCCCCGCGCGACTGCCGTCCGCGCGCCCCAAACGTCTGCGCAGCGGCCGAGGGGCCGCCGTTCCGAAAGTGAGGCACCGCACTGGCGTCCACGGGGGCTCCCGTTCTACGCGGCTGACGACACTCGACTTCACCCGGCAATTTTTGCCCGGTGTATGGTTAGCAAAGGGTTAACGGAGGGGGAGGAAGAGGGGCGCTTGGGTGATTGAGCCCGTCATTCCGGGGCGCGCGAAGCGCGAACCCGGAATCCATCGTGCGGCGGAGTCGGTCGATGAATGGATTCCGGGTTCGCCCTGCGGGCGCCCCGGAATGACACCGGAGACTACTTCGCCTTCTCCATCTTGGTCACCGAGTAGCCCGAGGCGGCCTCCTCGGCCTCGAAGGTCACCCTGTCGCCGACCTTCACCTGCTTCAGCATCGCGGGATCCTTGACGCGGTAGACCATGGTCATGGGTTCCTCCATGCCGAGGCTTTTCGCGGGGCCGTGCTTGAGGGTGATCTTGCCGGCGCCCTCGTCGATCTTCTTGACCTCGCCGCTGATCGAGGCAGCGCCGGCCAGGGCTCCAGTGGCACCGCCTAACGTCAGCGCCAGCGCTGCAGTGATACGGATGATGCGGTTCATGGCAGTCTCCCTTTTCGCTACTTCACGGTGACGTGGCCGACCATGCCGTAGTCGCGGTGGTCGGGAATCAGACAGGAAAATTCGAACGTGCCGGCCTTGCTGAACTTCCAGAGGATCTCGGCCGTCTTGTTCGGGGCGAGACGCACCCCGTTCGGATCGTCGTGCTCCATGTGCGGATGCTTCTTCATCTCCACCGCATGGGCGAGATTCTCCTTAGGTGTCGCGAGCAGGAATTCGTGGTCTTCCTTGCCGACATTGCGCAGGACGAAGCGAATCTGCTCGCCGCGTTTGACTTCGATCCTGGCGGGTGTGTAGTCCATCTCGTTCATCAGAATCTCGATGCTGCGCGCGGGCTTGTTGGGATTGCCGGCTCGCCAGCCGAAAAGGTCCCGTGCCCGTGCTTGTCGTGGGCAAGAGCCGGCGCGGCCGAGAGCGCGGTCAGCGCCAGGGCGAGCCTGATCGTTTTCTTCATCGTCGTCTCCAGTTGGTGGTTCATCGAACGCTCACATCTTGTGCTTCATTGGCGGACTGCCTGATTTTTTGTCGTGCCGGCTCTGCGGCCGGCGGCGTGACCTCATAGGCGACGGTACCTTTCGGGAATTGGTAGGGGCCGGGATCGCGATAGTCGTCGCGTGCGAGCTCCTCGCGAATCTTCATCACCGTGAACATTCCGCCCATCTCGATCGGCCCGAATTGGCCGGTACCGGTCATCATCGGCAGCGTGTTGTCGGGCGCGGGCATCTCCATGTTGCCCATCGCCATGCCGATCGAGCCCATCGCCATGCTGTCGGGCGCGAGCTTGCCGACGGCCTTGGCGAGATCCTTGCGCGATACGCCGATCAGGTTGCGCACGTCGTGGCCCATCGCATTCATGGTGTGGTGCGACTTGTGGCAATGGAACGCCCAATCGCCGGGATTGTCCGCGAGCACATCGAACACACGCACCGCGCCGACCGGGACGTCCGTCGTCGTCTCCGGATATTGCGCGCTCTCCGGAATCCAGCCGCCGTCGGTGCAGGTCACGGCAAAGCTGTGGCCGTGCAGATGGATCGGATGGTTGGTCATGCTGAGATTGCCGATGCGCACGCGCACCTTGTCGCCGAGCCTGACCGGCAGCGGATCAATGCCGGGAAACACCCGTGCGTTCCAGGTCCACATGTTGAAGTCGGTCATCTCGTTGACCTGCGGCAGATAGGTGCCGGGATCGACGCGATAGGTGCTCATCACGAAGACGAAGTCGCGGTCCACGGGCCGGAAGCTCGAATCGCGCGGATGCACGACGACCATGCCCATCATGCCCATCGCCATCTGCACCATTTCGTCGGAATGCGGGTGATACATGAAGGTTCCGCTCTTCTTCATCTCGAACTCGTAGACGAAGGTTTTTCCCGGCTGAATATGCGGCTGGTTCAGCCCGCCGACACCATCCATGCCGCTGGGAATGATCATGCCGTGCCAATGCACGGTGGTGTATTCGGGCAGCTTGTTGGTGACGAAGATGCGGAGCTTGTCGCCCTCGACGGCCTCGATGGTCGGGCCCGGCGACTGGCCGTTATAGCCCCACAAATTCACCTTCATGCCTTCGGCGAATTCGCGCACCACGGGCTCGGCGACGAGATGAAATTCCTTCCAGTCGCCGTTCATGCGGAACGGCAGCGACCAGCCGTTCAGCGTGACCACGGGACGATAGTCCGGGCCGCTGATCGGATGCAGCGGCGGCTGCATCACCACCTTGTCCATATGCGCAGCCTCCGGAATCGAAGCGGCCTGGACGCGGCCCTGAATCGCGGAGGCGCTGACGAGCGCGGCAGTGCCCAAAAATCCTCGGCGGGAAAACATGCTGGCCTCCATCTCAGTGGCCGCCATCGGGAGGCGCTGCCGCGGCGATGGTGGTTGGATTGTCGCTGCCGGGTGCAGGGGAGCCGCCGCCATTGACGGCGGTCTGCAAGTCCGACTGCGCGAGGAAGAACCGTTGCTTGGCGTCGATGGCGGCGCGCAACGACGCGAGGCGCTGTCGTGCCTCGGTGAGCAGCGCAAATATGTCGACCTGCATACTGGAGAAGCGCAGCTGCATCTCCTCGGTGATGATTTTTCGCAAAGGAACGATCTCGCGCTGGTAGTGGCTGGCGATGTCGTAGCTGGAACGATAGGTGCGATAAGCGTCGCGTGCTTCCGAACGCACATTGACGGCGCGCTCGGTGAGGCGGTTGAAGGCGAAATTGTAGATCTCCGCCGCCTGCCGCACGCGCACCTCGCCGCCGTCGAAGAGCGGAATCTGGAACTGCACGTCGAAGCCGCGCTCGCGAAACGGGGGGCCTTCCGGATCCCGGGTGCGGCGGGAAATGCCGGCGAGATCGAGCAGGGTGACGAAGCGCGTCGCCTCGGTGAGGTTCAGCGACTTCGCCAGCGCTGTCAGCTCCAGCCGCGCGATCTGCAAGTCGATGCGATGTGCGACCGCGTCGGCTTCGATCGTGGGCAATGCGTGCGGGCGTCGCGGCAGCGGCGGCAATTGGTTGGGCAGGCGGAAGTCGAGGCCGCCGTCCCACAGCCCCATCAGGCGCGCGAGCCTTTCGCGGGCGCTTGCTGTCGTTTGCCGCGCGGTGGCGAGGTCGGCGGTGGTCTCGGCGTAAAACACCTGCTCGCGTGCTTGGTCGAGCTTGTTGAGTGAGCCGGTCTCACCGAGCTTGACCGCGAGCTGTGCGGTCGATTCCGCCGTCGCTTTCGCGTCGGTCAGCAGCACCACCATCTCGCTGCCGGCAACGGCGCGCCAATAAGCGCGGCGGACGTCAGCGGCGAGCCGCAGCGTTGCCAGTGCGGCGCGCAACTGGGCCTGGCGAAAGCGGTCGCGCGCGATGTCGGAGCGGAACGGCAGGGTGGCGAGCGCAAGGATGTCGCCGACCACCTGGCGCTCGATCTCGCTGGCGCCTTTGCCTGAGATCCGCGAGATCGAAAACACGGGATGGGGCGGCAGGCTCTGCTCGACCAGATCGGTCTCGGCGAGCGCCAGCTCGTTATAGGCCGCTTGCAATCCCTTGTTGTTGAGCAGCGCAATCTGCACGGCAGCATCTGCGGTCAATGTCCGCGACAGCAATTGGCGCACGCGCCCGTCAACCGCGCCGGCGCCCTCGGTCGTTCGCACGAAGGCGACGTCCTTGTTGATGCTCTGATTCGTCAGCTCCGAGACTGTCGTCATGCCGCTGTCGGGCGAGAACGCAGCACAGCCGGCAAGACCGGATGCGCAAAGACCGAGCGCGGCGAGAACAAGCAGGGGGCGCGCGAGATGATGTATCATGGCGCGCTCCTACTGCTCTTGTTTTGGCTGCGGTGTGACCGCGTCGTTGCGGCCGCGCCATGGGGCCGGCGCCGCAGGCCGCAGGCTCGTGTAGGGCGCGATCGTCGACCGATAGCCGAGAGGCGCGACCTTGGCCGCGGGATCGGCAGGGTCCGCACTGGCGACGGGTATCGTTGCCGGCATGCAGCCGGACAACGCCAATGCGGCCAAGACCGGCGCCAAGGCCAGCAGCGGCCAATCGAATCGGAAGTGTCGTCCACGCGCAGCGAGTGCTGCGGCGGACTTCGCCCCGGAAAGCGTAAGCATGATTTATCCCTGATCTGTCGTAAGACCACACGCTCGCGCGGGGATGCGCGCGACCTGATGCCGTCGCGTCAGATCAGGCGATGGGAGGACGGTAGTGCAGGGGCGGCGCTGCGCTGTGCAGGATCGCCACGATCTCGGGCGCACAGGCGGAGACAGGCAGAAGCGGCTTGGCCACGCTGGGCAGATCGGCCGGCAGCGCGCTCACGCACATCATCGCGCAGCAGGGTCCGACTGTTCCCTTGCCGCCATGATCATGCGAGGCTGGCGCGTCCTGGTCGGCGGTCCGGTGATGCGTATGTGATCCGGCGTGGTGATCCGAGGTGCCGTCATGCGCGTGGCTGGCCGCCATCTGGTGATGCGCCGGCACGAGCTCAGCCAGCACGGCCTCATCGAGGCAGGGCGCCGGGCCATTGCTCCAGGCGAGGCCTGCTGCCGGCGCGACCACGCAGAACAGATAGGCCAAGGCAACGAAGCGCCCCAGCTTGATCCGCATCGATCGTGTCAATCGCAGCAACATCTTGCGTCGTTAAGTTCCCCGCGCGGCAGTGTTGCACACGCTGATTGCAAATTAATGGCAAAACGCGCCTTCGCCAAGCTCCTTCTTACCGCAGTGCACCGCGCATGCCCAATATCGCGCCACGATGCTTGACCATAAAGCATCCAGCGAACATGGTCCCGACCGTGCTTGCGCCAAATCACCCAGGACAGAGACCGGCCTCCTTCACGCCTGATTCCCGTCAGGCCTGGATGCGGCTCGCGACTGCGCTTGTGATCGGCTCGATCGGCGCCGTCGGCATGTGGGCGGTCGTGGTCGTGATTCCCGTGGTGCAGGCGGAATTCGGTGCCACACGCGGCGCGGTGTCGCTGGCCTTCACGCTGATGATGTTCGGTTTCGGGCTGGGCGGCGTGATCGCCGGCAAGATCACCGACCGGTTCGGCATCGTGCCCGCGATGGCAATCAGCATCGCCTTCCTCGGCGTCGCCAATGTGCTCGCGGGCTTATCAACTCAGCTCTGGCAGTTCGTGGCGGCGTATTTCCTGATCGGCCTTGGCACCTCCGCGACCTTCGCGCCGCTGATGGCGGAAGCCTCGCATTGGTTCGAGCGCTATCGTGGGCTGGCCGTGACCATCGTCGCCAGTGGCAATTATGTCGCCGGCACGATGTGGCCGCCGATCGTGAGCTGGGGCACACAGACTGCCGGCTGGCGCTACACCCATATCGGCATCGGTATCGTCTGCGCGAGCACGATGGCACTTCTGGTCCTCGTCCTCCGCGCGCAGATGAGCGACGATCATATCCGCGATCACGCCAATGCACCGCCGCCCCAGATCGATCTGAAGCTGTCGACCAACACACTGACGGTGCTGCTCTCGATTGCCAGCATCTCCTGCTGCGTCGCCATGGCGATGCCGCAGGTGCATATCGTCGCTTATTGCGGCGATCTTGGCTATGGCGTCGCGCGCGGCGCCGAGATGTTGTCGCTGATGATGGGCTGCGGCATCGTCAGCCGGATCGGCTCGGGCTATCTCGCCGACAAGATCGGCGGTATCCGCACGCTGCTGGTGGGATCGCTGGCGCAAGGCTTTGCGCTGGTATTCTATTTGTTTTTCGACAGCCTCACCTCGCTCTATCTCATCTCCGCGATGTTCGGCCTGTTCCAGGGTGGCATCGTGCCGAGCTATGCCATCATCGTGCGCGAGGCGATGCCGGCGAGCGAAGCCGCGACGCGCGTCGGCATCGTGATCTTTGCGTCCGTGTTCGGCATGTCCTTCGGCGGCTGGGTGTCGGGGGTCATCTTCGATGCCAGCGGCTCGTATGCCGCGGCGTTTGCGAACGGCGTGGCGTGGAACGCGCTGAACATCGGCATCGTCGTAGCGCTGCTGATTCGCGCGCGGATGAATGCGGTCAAGGCCGGCCCGGGCTTTGCGACTTAGGCCTCCTGTCCGGCTTTCAGCAGCGAGCCTCCGGTGATCTTGTAGCCGCCGTCGGCTATCGCTTGCGCTTCGCGCCCCGCTTCGCAGGTTTGGCGGCGGCGCGCGTCCTGGCTTTGGTGCCGGGCTGCACCCGCAGCCCGTCCACGAACACGTCGAGCATGCGCAGCACCGAGGACTGCCAGCCGGGCTGGTCGTGCATGTAGCACATGCCGATCAGGGCCCTGAGCAGGTCCTCCGGGCTGACATCGCCGCGCATCTGACCGGCTGCGACCGCGCGGTCGAGCAATGAGCCGATCGCCTTGGTCAGCCGCTCCATCGAGAAGGCGGCGAGCTCCGACGAGCTCTGATAGGTCAGCGCTAGCGCGGCCGACATGCCTTTCTTTGTGGCAACGAATTCGACGGCGGAGCGCAGCCACCGTCGCAGCGCGTCGACCGGATCGTTGGCGCTTCGCAGATGCTCGGCGAGCTCGCTGAGCTGCTCGACCTCGCGGCGGTAGACCGCCTCGAACAAATCCTCGCGTGTCGGGAAATGCCGGTAGAGCGTGCCGATGCCGACGCCGGCACGCTTTGCCACAGCTTCGAGGCTTGCCTCCGGGCCGCCCGCGCTGAACACGGCTTTCGCGGCTTCGAGCACGCGCTCGCGATTGCGCACGGCATCGGCGCGGGGCTTTCGGGTCTGGTCGGTCTGGTCGTCCATGCCGGCAGTGTAGATCACGAATTGGTTAGATTGAACCCTGGCTAGGATGCATCGCCTTGTTTGCGCACGGGCTTTGACGAATTCCAATATTTTCGCGGCGGCCCTTGTTAAGCGGAGGGTGCCTCCGTATCTTCCCTCGAGTGTTGGCCCCGGCTCCCGCCTGGCCGCTGCGTATCGGCCGCGGCCACGGCGGTGGCACGCTGCGCGATGACTCATGACCATATCTGATCGGAGCCTTGTATGAACCACTCCATCAGCCTCACCGTGAACGGTGCGCGGCGCGACTTCGTCCTCGACGACCCCCGCGTCACGCTGCTCGATCTTCTGCGTGAGCGCCTCCATCTGACCGGAACCAAGAAGGGATGCGACCGCGGCCAGTGCGGCGCCTGCACCATTCTCGCCGACGGCAAGCGCATCAATTCCTGCCTCGCGCTCGCCATCAGTCATGATGGCGCCGACATTCTCACCATTGAAGGCGTTGCGCGCGGCGACCAGCTTCATCCCGTGCAGGCCGCCTTCATCGCCCACGACGGCTTCCAGTGCGGCTTCTGCACACCCGGCCAGATCATGAGCGCCATCGGCATGATGAGTGAGGCGCAGCACGGCAACGAACCCGAGCGCATCCGCGAATGCATGAGCGGCAATCTGTGCCGCTGCGGCGCCTATGCCGGCATCGTCGATGCCGTGCTTGACGCGCAAGGACGCATGGACGAATCCAATCAGAGGCGCTCCGCATGAAACCGTTCGATTATGTCAGGCCCGGCACGGTTGCCGAGGCCATTGCCGCCGCGGCCCAGCCGGGCGCCGTCTATCTCGCCGCCGGCACCAATCTGCTCGATCTGATGAAGGGCGGCGTCAGCCGTCCGGATCGTCTCGTCGACGTCACGCATCTTGATGGACTCGATCGGATCGAACGTCTCGCCGACGGGTCGTTGCGCGTCGGCGCGCTCGTCAGCAACGCCGATCTCGCGCATGATTCCGAATTCGCGAGATCGTATCCCGCGGTCGCCGAAGCGCTCCTCTCCGGTGCATCCGCGCAACTGCGCAACGCAGCCACGGTCGGCGGCAATCTCTTGCAACGGACGCGCTGCGCGTATTTCTATGACACGGCGAGCCGTTGCAACAAGCGCGAGGCCGGCAGCGGCTGCGACGCCCGCGGCGGCGAGAACCGCAGTCATGCCGTGCTCGGCTGGACCGAGAGCTGCATCGCCACGCATCCGTCCGATTTCTGCGTCCCGCTGGTCGCACTCGACGCCGTTGTCGAGATCGAGGGTAGGACCGGCCGGCGCGAGATCGCGCTCGACGAACTGCACCGCCTGCCCGGCAACACCCCGGAGCGCGATACGGCGCTCGAACCCGGCGACCTCATCATTGCGGTGCGCCTGCCGCCTGCGGCGCGCAGCTTTGCCGCGCATGCGCGCTATCTCAAGGTTCGTGAGCGTACGTCTTATGCCTTTGCCGTGGTATCGGCCGCCGCCGCATTGCGGATCGAGAACGGCAAGATCGCCGAGGCACGGCTTGCACTTGGCAGCGTCGCGGCAAAGCCCTGGCGTGCCCGCGCCGCGGAGGACGTTCTCAGGAATGTCGCGCCCACGGTCGACGCCTTCCGGGACGCCGCCTGGCGCGCGCTCACTGATTCGAAGCCGTCCGGTGACAATGCTTACAAGATCGAGCTCGCGCGCCGAATTCTCGTGCGCGCGTTGACCCTGGCCGCGGCGGGCACGCCCGCGCGCCTGCCGGCACTGCCGGCCTCTCCCTTTGCCTCGACTTCCGGAGCCGTCCATGCCTGAGCTCAATCTCACGAGTGCGCCCGCCCATCTGCGCCACGGATCGAATATCGGCCAACCGCTGACGCGCCGTGACGGCGTCCTCAAGGTCACGGGGCGAGCGACCTATGCCGCCGACAATCATCCGCCCGGCATGCTGTTTGCGGTGATGGCCGTGGCCAGTATCGCGCGGGGTCACGTGACCTCGCTCGACGTCGCCGCCGCCAAGCGCCATCCCGGCGTCGTGGACGTCATGACCCCCGACCACAAGCCAGCGCTCGCGATCGACCCGGACATCAAGACCAACCCGTTCGTGTTCCGGATGGAGGTGTTGCAGAGCAATGAGGTCCGCTACGCGAACCAGCCGATCGCCGTCGTGATCGCGCAGACGCTGGAGGCCGCGACGGAAGGCGCGGCGCTGCTGGCACCGCGATACGAGACGCTGCCCCCGCTTGTCGGCCTCGACGCCGGCGAAAGCTTCGTGCCGCCGGTGGTCGGCGTCGGCAATCCCGCGGAGCATCACCAGGGCGATGTCGAGGCGGGCCTTGCCTCTGCCGAGAAGCAGATCGACGCGGTTTACGAGACGAGGCCGCAATATCACAACGCGATGGAGCCGCACGCGATCGTGGCGCATTGGGACGGCGATACACTCTCCATTGACACGCCGAGCCAGGCCATGGTGATGGCCCGCGCGCGCGTCGCCGAGCTGTTCGGCCTCGCGCCCGAGAAGATTCACATCCGCAGCCCCTTTCTCGGTGGCGGCTTCGGGTCGAAGGGATTCTTGACCGGTCCGCAGATCCTCGGCTTGATGGCTGCCAAGCTGGTCGGCAGGCCGGTCAAGCTCGTGCTGCGCCGTGAGCAGATGTATGGCCCGGTGGGCCACCGCGCGCCGACGCGTCAGCGGCTGCGCATCGGCGCGAACGGCGAGGGGCGCCTGACCGCGCTCGATCATCACGCCAGAACCGTATCGAGCACGTTCGATGATTTTTACGAGCCCGCGGCCGATGCCTCACACACGCTCTATGCAGCGCCTGCAATCCGCACCTCACATGACGCCGTCCGCGTCAACACCGGCACGCCGTTGTTCATGCGCGCGCCTGGCGAGGCGACGGGATCGATCGCGCTCGAAAGTGCGATCGACGAGATGGTATGGGCCTGCGGCATGGATCCGCTCGCCTTCCGCCTGAAGAACTATGCCGAGGTCGAGCCGATCACCGGAAAACCGTTCTCGTCCAAGGCGCTGCGCGCCTGCTACGAGCAGGGCGCGGCGCGGTTTGGCTGGGCGAAGCGTCCGCTGCAGCCGCGGCAGATGCGCGACGGTGCCGGCCTGCTGGTCGGCTGGGGCATGGGCACCGCGACCTTTCCGGCGCTGATGTTCCAGGCCGAAGCGCGCGCGGTGATCCGTCGTGACGGCTCCGGCGCCATGGAGATCGGCGCGCATGACATGGGGCAGGGCGCCTGGACCGCGCTGGCCCAGATCGCGGCCGACGAACTCGGGCTCGACATCGACCGCGTGGAATTCAAGGCCGGTACCTCGGACCTGCCCGACGGGGGCATCGCTGGTGGCTCGGCGCACACGGCGACCGCGGGTGCGGCGATCCACAGCGCCGGGGCGGCCGTGATTGCAAAGCTCGCCGATCTCGCCACGAATGACGAGCGCTCGCCACTGTTCGGCGCCGGCAATGCCGGCGTAGTTGCGCGCGACGGAAAGCTGTTTCGACGCGACGACGAAAGCCGCGGCGAGAGCTATGCCGAGATCCTGGCCCGCGCTGGCATCTCCGAGGTCGAGGCGCGCGGCACCGGCGCGCCGAACCCTGCAGCGATGGAGGAATACGCCATGCACGCCCACGGCGCAGTGTTCGCTGAGGTGAAGGTCGATCCCGAGCTCGGTCAGGTCCGGGTCACTCGCATGGTTGGCGCCTTCGCGGCGGGACGCATCGTCAATCCGCGGATGGTGCAGAGCCAGCTGTTCGGCGGCATGATCTGGGGTCTGTCCTTCGCGCTGCACGAGGAGGCCATCACCGACCGCCGCTCCGGTCGCATCATGAACGCCAATCTCGGCGAGTACCACATTCCCGTGAACGCCGACGTGCCGCCGCTCGACGTGATCACGATCGAGGAGCATGACCCCCACGTCAATGCGCTGGGCATCAAGGGTGTCGGCGAGATCGGCATCACCGGCAGTGCCGGCGCGGTCGCCAACGCGGTCTGGCATGCGACCGGCGTGCGCGTCCGCCGCTTCCCGATCCGGATCGAGGAGTTGCTGACGCAGCGTTGAGGCTTCTTCTTGACCTCTCCCGCTTGCCCTACCAGATTCACACATCTCGAAAATGGAATCATCCTCAATGACTTAGCAAAAGCCAGGTTTTGGACGCTCACGCGCTGCAGAATCGAGACAAGTGACTCGGATGACTCACTTTTTGGGCTTAATCGGCGAATGGCTCCGACAGAGATGCGTGAATACGGTAGCCCGCTTGCCTGCGGGAGAGGGGGCGAACCGCCCGTATCAGAACGTCGGCGGCGTGCAGGCCGAGATCACTTCGCACGGCTTGCCGCCGACGCAGCGGAAGCGATGCGGGCGGCGGCTCTCGAAATAATAGGCATCGCCCGGGTTGAGGATGCGCCGCTCGTCCTCCACGGTGACTTCGAGCTTTCCGGAGATCACGATGCCGCCTTCCTCGCCGTCATGGACGAGGTGGACGCGCCCGGTGTCGCTGCCGGGCTCGTAGCGCTCCTTCAGGATCTGGAGGCTGCGGCCGAACAGATTGTCGCCGACTTGCCGGTAGGAGATCGGCTTCTTGCCGACCTCGGTCAGTTCCTCCGCGCGGTAGAAGATCTTGCGCCTCGACTCCGGCTCCAGCGCGAAGAACTCGGCGAGTCCCATCGGGATGCCGTCAAGGATGCGCTTGAGCGCGCCGACCGACGGGTTCATCTGGTTGGATTCGATCAGCGAAATCGTCGAATTGGTGACGCCGGCGCGTTTTGCCAGCTCACGCTGCGACAGCTTGTTGCGCGCCCGGATGAATCGCAGCCGTCCACCGATGTCGACGCTCATGCCTTGGTCCTTGCCTTGATCCGTGTTGCAAGTGTTGCGGATCGCGCAAATATGGACCGGCAGCTCCAGTTAAATCAATGGCTTGCAGCTGATCAGAAAAGGACTTGTTGCGCTTTGTAAGCCGTGGCTCTGCTGGCAAGTCAGCAAAGGAGCGCGGCCGTGACCCTTCATCAGATTCCGAACACTATCAAGACCGACTCGTTCTGGATGCCGTTCACGGCCAACCGTCAGTTCAAGAAGGCGCCCCGCCTGTTCTCCTCGGCCGAGGGCATGCACTACACCACCGTCGATGGCCGCAAGGTGATCGATGGCTCCGCCGGCCTGTGGTGCGTCAATGCTGGCCATGGCCGCAAGCAGATTGCGGCTGCGGTCGAGCGCCAGCTCATGACGCTGGACTTTGCGCCGTCGTTCCAGATGGGCCATCCGCTGGCGTTCGACTTCGCCGAGCGTCTCGCCGAGATCGCGCCGAAGGGCCTCGATCGGGTCTTCTTCACCAACTCCGGCTCCGAGTCGGTCGACACCGCGCTGAAGATCGCGCTGGCCTATCATCGCGCCAACGGTCAGGCGAGCCGCACCCGCCTGATCGGCCGCGAGCGCGGCTATCACGGCGTCGGCTTCGGCGGCACCTCGGTCGGCGGCATGGTCGCCAATCGCCGCGCCTTCGCCACCCTGCTGCCGGGCGTCGACCATATCCGTCACACCCACGATCTCACTCGCAATGCCTTCGCCAAGGATCAGCCTGAGCACGGCGCCGAGCTTGCTGACGATCTCGAGCGTCTTGTCGGCCTGCACGGTGCCGAGACGATCGCCGCCGTCATCGTCGAGCCGGTGCCGGGTTCGACCGCGGTGCTGCCGCCGCCGAAGGGCTATCTCCAGCGCCTGCGCGCAATCTGCGACAAGCACGGCATTCTCCTGATCTTCGACGAGGTCATCACTGGCTTCGGCCGGCTCGGCACGCCATTTGCCGCCAACTTCTTCGGCGTCACGCCGGACCTGATGACGACGGCCAAAGGCATCACCAACGGCACCATTCCCTGCGGCGCGGTGTTCGCGAGCCGCAAGGTACATGACGGCCTGATGGTCGGCCCCGAGAACCAGATGGAGCTGTTCCACGGCTACACCTATTCCGCGCATCCGACCGCCTGCGCCGCCGGCATCGCGACGCTCGACATCTACAAGGACGAAGGCCTGCTCACGCGCGGCGCGTCGATCGCCGAATATTGGCGCGATGCGCTGCATTCGCTCAGAGGCCTGCCGAACGTCGTCGACATCCGCAATTGCGGCCTGATGGGCGCGATCGAGCTCGCGCCGCGCGACGGCGTCGTCGGCGCGCGCGGCTACGACGTGATGGTCGACTGCTTCAACACGGGGCTTTACCTGCGCATGAGCGGCGACAGCTTCGCGATGTCGCCGCCGCTCATCGTCGAGAAGAGCCACATCGACCAGATGGTCTCGATCCTCGGCGATGCCATCAAGAAGGTGGCCTAATAATTGCTCCTGCGGTTCACGGAGTTTCTTCTTGCAGCGGCGCGCGTGATGCCGCGGGAGTTTGACGAAGCGTGAAAGTCTTGATCCTCGGCAGCGGTGTCATCGGTGTCACCTCTGCCTACTATCTTGCGCGTGCCGGTCATGAGGTGACGGTCGTCGACCGCCAGCCGGAGCCGGCGCTGGAGACCTCTTTCGCCAATGCCGGCGAGGTGTCGCCCGGCTATTCTTCGCCCTGGGCCGGCCCAGGCGTGCCGGTGAAGGCGGTCAAGTGGCTGTTGATGAAGCACGGCCCGCTGGTGATCCGGCCGAAGCTCGATCCTGTCATGTGGGTCTGGCTGCTCAAGCTGCTGCGCAACTGCACCAGCGCGCGCTATGCGGTCAACAAGAGCCGGATGATTCCGATCGCGGAATACAGCCGCGATGCCTTGCGCGATCTGCGCCGCGACATCGGTATTCAGTATGACGAACGCTCGCGGGGAACGCTGCAACTGTTCCGCTATCAGGCGCAGCTCGATGGCACGGCTGAGGACATCACCGTGCTCAAGCAGTACGGCGTGCCGTTCGAGCTGCTGAGCCGCGAGGGCTGCATCGCGGTCGAGCCGGCGCTCGGCGGCGTGAAGGAGAAGTTCGTCGGCGGGCTTCGCTTGCCCCAGGACGAGACCGGCGACTGCCACATGTTCACGCAGGCGCTGGCCAAGCATGCCGAGGCGCTCGGCGTGCGCTTCATGTTCAACACGAGCATCGATCGCATCGTCACCGACGGGGCGCAGGTCAGCGGTGTCGCGACCAGTGCCGGCCTGTTGCAGGCAGACGCTTACGTCCTCGCGCTCGGAAGCTGGTCGTCGCGGCTCGTGGCCCGGCTCGGCATTTCGCTCCCGGTCTATCCGGTGAAGGGCTATTCGATCACGGTGCCGATCAAGGACGCCTCCGGCGCGCCGGAATCCACCGTGATGGACGAGAGCTACAAGGTCGCGATCACCCGCCTCGGCAATCGCATCCGCGTCGGCGGCACCGCGGAAATCTCCGGCTATTCGAGCAAGCTCTACGATGCACGCCGCGCTACGCTCGATCATTCGCTCACCGACCTGTTTCCACGCGGCGGCGATCTTGCCAAGGCGATCTTCTGGAGCGGCCTGCGCCCGATGACGCCGGACGGCCCGCCCGTGATTGGTCCGACGCAATACGCCAACCTCCATCTCAACACCGGCCACGGCACGCTCGGCTGGACCATGGCCTGCGGCTCGGGGCGCGTGCTCGCCGACATGCTGTCGGGCAGGAATCCAGACATCGACGTCAGCGCGCTGACGGTGGACCGGTACGCGCATCGGTTTGGCTAAAGCTCCATCCGCTCGTCATTGCGAGCGCAGCGAAGCAAATCCAGTATCTTTCCGCGGCGACACTCTGGATTGCTTCGTCGCAAGGGCTCCTCGCAATGACGATGTGGAGGCGGCGCGGCGCATTTCTCTCAACGCCGAGTGCGGCGAGAGAAGCGAAACACGGGGCTACCCTGCCCCCGTCACGCAATTCACCCACAGCACCACCGCCTTGGCATCCTGCGCAGGATTGGAAAACCGGTGCGGCCGCCGGCTCGCGAAGCGAAAGCTGTCGCCGGTCTTCAGCGACCACGTCTCGCTGTCTACCGTCAGCATCATCTCACCTTCGAGCACCAGCCCGGCCTCCTCGCCATCATGGGTGTAGAGTTCGTCGCCCGTCGAACCGCCGGGCTCCAGATGCACCAGGAACAAATTGAGCTTGTTGTCGGCACTCGCCGGACTCAGCAACTGCTTTGAGACGCCGCTGCGCCAGAGCTTCAGCTCGGGCCGCTGAAGCCCCCGCGTCACCACCTGGTCCGATGCGCCGTCGGCGCTGGGGCTCGCGCCGAACAATGCGGCGATGCCGACGCCGAACACGTCTGCGAGCGTCGCCAGCACGCGCAGCGAGGGTGACGACATGCCGCGCTCGATCTGGCTGAGGAAGCCGATCGAAAGTGAGGTGCGCGCCGCCACCGTCTCCAGCGAAAACTCCCTGACGCGCCGGAGATCCCTGATGCGGCGGCCAACCGCGACGTCCATCGCCGGCTCGGCGGGCTTGGTGATGGCCTTGAGGCTAGTCTTGGCCTTCACCTTCTTGGCCGACTTGGCGGCGGCCGGCTTGCGCATTCTTTTGCCACCGCTCACGTCAGACCGCTTCCTTCATGTGCATGAAAACCGCTTGCGCGCGCCGCGAAAGTGTGACCAAATTTTCATATCGGTGAAAATAGGCCGAAACGGCGTGGCCCGCAACGTCTGATCACAACATGCGCGAGCGCCGCCATCGGCCAGGCCCAAAGGGGGATGTGATGAAGCGTTTTGGTCTGGCCGCGGTCGCGGCATTGGCGATTGCAGCCGTGGCTCCGGCCTCGGGCCAGCAGGTGCTGAAAGTCGGTTCGACGCCGACAGGCATTCCCTTCACCTTCCTCGACACCAAGACCAATACCATTCAGGGCATCATGGTCGATCTGGTCACCGAGATCGGCAAGGATGCCGGTTTCAACGTACAGATCGAGCCGATGCAGTTCTCGGCGCTGATTCCGTCGCTGACCTCGAGCAAGATCGACATCATCGCCGCTGCGATGTTCATCACGCCCCCGCGCAAGGAGGTCGTCGACTTCTCCGACCCGATCTACACTTACGGCGAGGGCCTCGTCGTGCCGAAGAGCGACACCAAGGCCTATGCGTCTCAGGAAGATCTGAAGGGCGAGACCGTGGGCGCCCAGGTCGGCACCGCCTTCGTTGACGCGCTGAAGAAGTCCGGCCTGTTCGCCGAGGTCAAAGCCTACGACACCATTCCCGACATCCTGCGCGACGTGAACACGGGCCGCCTCAAGGCCGGCTATGCCGACTATCCGATCCTCGCCTACAATCTGAAACAGGGCGGCTTCCCCGAAGTGCGCCTGGTCGACGGCTACAAGGCCGTCACGGTCGGCTCGGTCGGCATTGGCGTGCGCAAGGGCGAGACCGCGCTGCTCGGCAAGATCAACGCATCGCTCGCGAAGCTCAAGGCCAACGGCACCATTGCCAAGATCCTGGATAAATGGGGTCTGAAGGCGCAAGGTTGATCGATGAAGGCTGGCCGATGAAAGGCTTCTGGCGCGACACCGTCGAGTTCTTCCCGATCCTGTTGAACGGCGTCGCACTGACGATCATCGTCACGGTCGGCTCGCTGCTGCTCTCGACGGTGCTCGGCCTCGTCTGGGCGATGATGCGGGTCTCGGGCATCAAGGTGCTGTCGATGCTCAGCGCCAGCCTGATCAATGTGATCCGCGGCATCCCGATCATCGTGCTGTTGTTCTATCTCTACTTCGTGATGCCGGATCTCGGCGTCACGTTGTCGGCCTTGCAGGCCGCAATCCTGGGGCTCGGCATTGCCTACTCGGCCTATCAGGCCGAGAATTTCCGCGCCGGTATCGAGGCGATTGACAAAGGACAGATCGAAGCGGCGCAGTCGATCGGCATGGGCTGGTGGCTGACGATGCGCCGCGTTGTGCTGCCGCAGGCGGTCCGCATCGTGCTACCTCCTTATGGCAACGTCATGATCATGATGCTGAAGGATTCCTCGCAGGCCTCCACCATCACCGTCGCCGAGCTTGCCCTGCAAGGCAAGCTGATCGCCTCGTCGACGTTCAAGAACACCAGCGTGTTCACCCTTGTTGCGCTGATGTATCTCACCATGAGCATTCCCTTGATCCTGCTGGTCCGTCACTTCGAGAAGCGGGCCGGCAAGCGATGATCGAACTGAACGACGTCCACAAGAGCTTTGGCAAAGTCGAGGTGCTCAAGGGCATCACGGCCTCCGTTCAGAAGGGCGAGGTGGTCTGCATCATCGGGCCATCAGGCTCCGGCAAGTCGACCATCCTGCGCTGTATCAACGGCCTCGAAAGCTACGACCGCGGCGAGATCAGTGTCGAGGGATTGAAGGTCGACCGCGACGCGCCGTCAATCGTGAACATCCGTACCCAGGTCTCGATGGTGTTTCAGCGCTTTAACCTGTTTCCACACCGCACGGTGCTGGAGAACGTGATCGAGGGGCCGCTGTATGTGAAGAAGGAGGCGCGTGCGCAGGCGCTGGAGCGCGGCCGCGCGCTGCTCGCCCAGGTCGGGCTCGCCGAGAAGGCCGATGCGCATCCGCCGCAACTCTCAGGCGGCCAGCAGCAGCGCGTCGCGATCGCGCGGGCGCTGGCGATGCAGCCCAAGGCGATCCTGTTCGACGAGCCGACCTCGGCTCTCGACCCTGAACTGGTCGGCGACGTCCTCGGCGTGATGCGCAAGCTCGCCGACGACGGCATGACCATGGTCGTCGTCACCCACGAGATGGGCTTTGCCGGCGACGTCGCCGATCGCGTGCTGTTCATCGACGGCGGCGTCATCGTCGAGCAGGGGCCGGCCAAGGCATTGCTCAATCAACCCCGGCATCCGCGCACGCAGGATTTTTTGCGCCGCGTGCTGCATCCGCTCTGATCGGTCTTCGCCATGAACGTGCGCCTGCCTCTGCCGCCCTCTGTCTATGCCGACACCGCGATCGCGCCGGTCGCCATGCCGCCGCTCGATGTCGACAAGACCGTCTCCGTCGCGATCGTCGGCGGCGGCTATACCGGCCTGTCCACGGCGTTGCATCTGGCCGAGCAGGGTGTCGAGGCATTGGTGCTGGAGGCGCAGGAGCCCGGCTGGGGCGCATCCGGCAACAATGGCGGCCACACCAATCCCGGATTGAAGCACGACCCCGATCAGATCGAGGCCGATTTCGGCGCAGATCTCGGCCGCCGTATGATCGACTTCTCCTACGGCACCACGAATTTCACCCACGAATTGATCCGCCGTTACCAGATTCCCTGCGAGGCGCGGCAGAACGGCACGCTGCGCGCCGCCTATTACGAGGCCAGCGCCGCCGCGATCGAGAACACCGCGCAGCAATGCATCCGCCGCGGCATGCCGGTGTCATTCCTGAACCGCGAGCAGTTGCGCGAGATGACCGGCACCGATCGCTATATCGGGGCGATGCTGGACACGCGTGGCGGCGATCTGCATCCTCTCAGCTATGCTCGCGGCCTCGCGCGCGCGGCGATCTCGGCCGGCGCGAGGGTTTTTGGTGAGACGCCGGCGCTGTCGCTGCGCCGCGACGGCACGCGCTGGCGCATCGCGACGCCGCGCGCGATCGTGCATGCCGAAAAAGTCCTGCTCGCCACCAACGGCTTCACCGACGATCTCTGGCCGGCACTTCGCCGCACCATCGTGCCGGTGTTTTCCTCGATCGCCGCCACCACGCCGCTCCCTGACGCTGTCGCGCGCTCGATCATGCCGACACGTCCCGTGCTCTACGAGAGCGGCCATATCACAGTCTATTACCGCATCGATCAGCAGAACCGCCTGTTGATGGGCGGCCGCGGCCCGATGCGTTGGATAAGTTCGCCGAACGACGTCGCCTACCTCATGCGCTACGCCGAGCGGCTATGGCCGCAGCTCAAGGGCGTCGCCTGGACGCATGGCTGGAACAGCCGGCTCGCGATCACCGGCGATCATTATCCGCATGTGCATGAGCCCGCGGAGAACATCCTGATCTCGCTCGGCTGCAACGGCCGCGGCGTTGCGCTCTCCACCGCGATGGGCGCGCAGCTCGCGCGCAGGCTGATCGGCGGGCCAAAGGTGGAGATCGACATGCCCATCACGGGCATTAAGCCGATCCCGATGCACGCGCTCTGGCCGCTCGGCGTGACGAGCGCCGTCATCGCGGGCCGCGTGCGAGATCGGTTAGGCATCTAGATCGTTAGAGATGTAGAGAAGGCGCCGCCGACGCAGCGCCTTGCTCGATCCGATGTTCAGCAGCGGCCCTGTTTCCACAGGCCGGGCGGGCAGCCCATGCCGCGCCAGCCGACCTTGCGCCCGTGGTACCATCCCGGCGGCGTGCCATGGTGATAATGGCCCATCGCGTGGCCATGGCCATGACCGTGCCCGTGTCCATGACCATGACCATGACCATGACCATGACCGCCCTTGGGCAGGGCAGGGCCGGCAAATGTGAGGCCGGCTGCAACGATCAGCGACGCGGCGAGCGCAAGTTTCTTCATCATGTCCTCCACTGGGGCGAGCGCATTTGTCCGTTCAATGAACGAACGGTGGGCAGGTAAGTTCCCTGCCAATGTGGAGGAGTCGTGACGCTCGCGCAGACGCGCAATCGCGCACCAGTTCGATCCGCGTTGGCACAGTGCATCCGTGCGCTCAGCCTTCCACCACCGCTTCGGCCCACGGTTGGAAAATCTCGACCGCGCCTGAATTGGTCTCGCCCTCGCGCATCACCACGCTCGGGCAGGCGAACTTCATCGGTAGCGCCTGCATCTGCGTTTCCTGATAGTCGAATCGCGCCGCCAGCGTCTTGCGCGCGTCCGCCGGCAGGCGCGCATCGCCGATGACGACCGCGCCTTCGCTGGCGTCGATGCGCGGCTGGTGGATGGCGGCATCGAGGTCCATGCCAAAATCCATCGCAAAGGAGACGAGTTGCATCACCGCCGGCAGGATGCGGCGGCCGCCCGAGGCGCCGACCGCGAGGCGCTTGCCATCCGGGGTCTCGGCGATGACGGGCGTGTAGTTGGTGAGACAACGCTTGCCAGGTGCGAGCGAGTTGGTGGTGCCAGGTGTCGGATCGAACCACATGATGCCGTTGTTCATG
The DNA here is from genome assembly GCF_023073935.1 of Bradyrhizobium sp. 147. Taxonomy (NCBI): domain Bacteria; kingdom Pseudomonadati; phylum Pseudomonadota; class Alphaproteobacteria; order Hyphomicrobiales; family Nitrobacteraceae; genus Bradyrhizobium; species Bradyrhizobium sp. 147. The sequence continues at coordinate 33,516 of NZ_JADPKL010000018.1, forward strand.
GGGATGCCGGTGTGCGGCGTGACGTATTTCGAGCCGAAGGTGGAAAGCAGCGTCTGCGTCACCGCGGCCATGTTGCCGTGGCGATCGACCACGGAGAAGTGGGTGGTGCAGGCCGGCGCCAGGTATTCCGCGCCGAGCGAGCGCTTGCCATCGGCATCGCCCATGTCGCCCAGCCGCTGGCGATAGGCCGATTGCAGCGCCAGCGCATATTCGGCGTAGGCGGCCGCGTCCGGTGTGCCGCCCGGCTTCAGGTTCTGCTGCAACAGGCGTAGCGCATGCGCCATCGTCGGTCCGGCCGTGAGCTCCGGCGTCGCAAACACCTTGCCGGCGCGATAGGGAATCGCCAGCGGCTCGCGCAGGTGGCTGCGGAACGCGGCGAGATCCTCCGTCGACAGCGAGCCGCCGTCGGCCTTGATGTCGGATGCAATGCTTCTCGCGAGGTCGCCCTCGTAAAAATCGCGCGGGCCAGCGGCTGCGAGATGGGCCAGCGTTGCCTTCAGCTTGTCCTGCGGCAGCCGCGTCTCGGCCTTGATGCCCCAGGGCGCATTCGGCGGCAGGCCGTCCCTCAGGAAGATGTCCGCGCTGGCGGGATAGCGCCGGAGCTCAGCGGCGGAGCTCGCGATCATGAGCGTCGTCCACCAGTCGACCAGGAGGCCTTCGCCGGCGATCGTCGCGGCGGGCGCGACCAGATCCTTCCACGGCATCCTGGCGTGGCGGCGATGCGCTTCCTCCATGCCGGCGACGACGCCGGGCACCGCGATCGAGCCAGGCCCGTGAATGTTGCGATCGTCCTTAACCCGCGGCCAGGGGAACAGGTCGGAGGCGGCGCCTTCGCCCGTAATCGGATAGTCGGCGACGCGCAGGCTCTGCGGTGCGCACATGCCGTAGTCGATCACTTCGTAGCGATTGTCCTTGGCGCGGTAGAGCACCATCGCGCCGCCGCCGCCCATGCCGCTCATCCAGGGCTCCAGCACGTTCAGCGCGAAGGTCGTAGCGACGACGGCGTCAACACAGTCACCGCCTGCCGCTAGCACGTCTGCGCCGATCTCGGCCGCCCGCCGCGATTGCGCGGCGACGATGCCGCCCTTGGCTCTGACTGCGGGTTTGCGGATGTGCTGGGCGCGGCTGAACTGGTGAGGCATGATGTCGTCTTTGTCTTCGGTTGTCTTGGCTGGCTAGGCGCGCGGACAATGGCACACTGCCGACAACGAGAACATCCAAAGCGAGGAGCGACATGGCTGGTGTGAGGCAGACGCGGGATGGTGCGGGGTGGCAACCGCCTGCCAAGCCCTCATGCCCGGGCTTGACCCGAACATCCAGGTCTCCCGCAAGCGGCCCAAGAACGGCGATGGCCGGGACGAGCCCGGCCATGACGAACACGCAGCGAATAGGACGACGCGGAGCTGCCGCTCAGAGCGAGCGGTTCAACCGGCTGGCCCGATACTTGGCGCGCCATTTCGGGCCGGGCCCGCGCATGTAGTGAAGCTCGGGGCGGTACGGGTCACCGGCGACCCGGATCAAGGTCTGCCACTTGGTGGCCACGAAGTTCAGGGGCTGGCGAAGGAGGCTCAGTGAAGGGAGCAACATTGGCATCACCTCAATGCGGCTTGCCGAGCATGGCGGTGAAGGGAAGATCGAAAATCTCCTCGCCGTCGTCATCGCTGACATGGATCACCCAGTCGCGCCAGTCCTCGTTGCTCGGCGTCAGGATCATCGATCGCATGATCTGGGCGGCGCGGTCGCGGGCCTCGGTGAGATTGGAGACGGCGGCGCCGTAGCGATCGATCAGGGTGCCCTCGGTATTGGAGCAGTGAAAGTAGACCTGGACCATCTACGCCTCCTGTAGGGAGCGATTGGGATGGCAAATTGATACCACCCGAGGCATTCGCGAAACATTCGGGTCGAACCCGGTAAGGGAATTTACGGAGATTGGTCGCCGGCGAGGTCGTTACAGGTTTAATCACAGGCGGGTGATGATCAACTGGACCGCGCTTGGGCGGCTTGGAACAACCTCCGACGAAAGCCGGGGGGCGACATGGGTCCTTCGCGAAGGCAGCGTCGGGAATGCCATCCGCTTCGATCGGAACGGCACCATGTTCATTGCGGATTACAAGAGCACGACGTCGTCGCGGCCTGGAGGCTTGCATCTGGCCGCCGCGGGGATCAAGACTCTGCGGCACATTAAGACCATGCGACCCACGGAGTTTTCGAGTGAAAGCCGTCCATACTGAGCTGCACCGCAGCCATGATCCGCAATTCTTCCTGGTTCGCGGGGTCGTCAAGCGCACCACCGAGCAGCCCGAGCGCGCCGATCGCCTGCTCAAGGGATTGAGGGACGGCAAGCATCAGCTGGTCGAGCCGACGAAATTCGGGCAGGGACCCCGCGCGCGCATCCACAGTCCGGAATATCTGTCCTTCCTGAGCGAAGCCTGGGAGGCCTGGACGGCGCTCGGCGATTCCGGCCCGGAGATGATCGGCAATATCCATCCGGTGCGCCACGCGGCGACTTATCCCACCCATATCGTCGGCAAGCTCGGCTGGCACACCGCCGACACGGCGGCGCCAATCGGGCCGGGCACGTGGGCGGCCGCCTGTGCCGCGACCGACGTCGCGGTCACCGCGGCGCAGATGGTGATGGACGGCGAGGATGCGACCTATGCGCTCTGCCGTCCACCGGGCCATCACGCCTATCGCGACATGGCGGGCGGTTTCTGCTTTCTCAACAACAGTGCGATCGCGGCGGCGCATCTACGGCAGAAGCACGAGCGTGTCGTCATCCTCGACGTCGACGTCCATCATGGCAACGGCACGCAAGGCATCTTCTACGGGCGGCCTGACGTCTACACGATCTCGATCCATGCCGATCCGGTTGCATATTATCCGTTCGTGTGGGGCTATGCCCATGAGCACGGCGAGGGTCCGGGTCTCGGCACCAACCTCAACATTCCCCTCGCCATCGGCACCGGCGATGATGGCTACATGCAGGCGCTGGACGTTGCGCGCAAGGCGATCGAGTCGTTTGCGCCGGGCGCGCTCGTCGTCGCCCTCGGTCTCGATGCCTCCGAACACGACCCGCTGAAGGGATTGGCCGTCACCACACCAGGCTTCCGCCGCATCGGCCAGGCCATCGCGAAGATGGGCCTGCCCACCGTGTTCGTGCAGGAGGGTGGCTATCTCTCGGATATTTTGGGCGCGAACCTCACCTCAGTGCTGGCAGGATTCGAAGAGGCGCGGTGAGCTTCAAACATCCCGCTCGCCGCGAACGCCTAGCCGACGTGCTGCATCTCGGCTTCGTCCGCGACCATGTCGAGCATGATCGTGGTCAATCCCTTCGCCGTACAATCCTTCGATCTTGCGCCGACCTCCTCATAGCTGCCGACGAGACGGCGCCGCCAGCTTCAATATCGCTGCAGTTCGTCCGCGGTCAGATCGGGATAACATCCGACAACGCCATTCCCTTCTGATCTGATTGAGCTATTCTTCGAAAGAGTTAGGGAACGCGTCCAGTCTGAGGTGAAGTCGGGCCCCAAATCTATGGTTGAGGGGGGTTCTTCGACGGAATGATGGTCGGGCAGAAATCACCATGCTGGAGAACGAGCCGGGCACGGGAACGGAGAGCGGGCTGAAGCGCTGGCTCGAGGGCATCGGTCTCGGCCACTACACCGATCTCTTTGCGCAGCACCGTCTCGATCTCGACGTCATGCCGGACCTGACCGAATCCGATCTGGTCGAGCTCGGATTGCCGCTCGGTGATCGCAAGCGGCTTCAGCGAGCCATGTCGGCGCTGTTCCAGGCCGAAACGGCAGAGCCTTCGGCGGCAGTGGCGCCGCCGCTAACGCGGCCGGAGGTCGGCGCGGAACGACGCCAGCTCACCACCATGTTCTGCGACATGGTGGATTCCACCTCGCTATCGGTTCAGTTCGATCCGGAAGACGTGCGCGACATGATTGCGAGCTTCCGCGAAACTTGCGTCCGCGTGGTCAAGCATTACGAGGGCTTTGCCGCTCGTTTCGTCGGCGACGGTATCCTGATCTATTTTGGCTATCCGACCGCTCATGAGGACGATGCCGAGCGCGCAGTTCGCGCCGGGCTCGAGATCGTGCGGGTGCTGTCGAGCGCGCACGCGATCGAGCCGCGCGGTGCGCTCAGCCACTCGCCCGCCGTCCGCATCGGGATTGCGACCGGCCTCGTCGTGGTCGGCGATCTCGTCGGACAGGGCACCGAAGAGCGCGATTCCGCGGTCGGAGAAACCGTCAATCTCGCCGCGCGGCTGCAAGGCCTGGCGCCGCCCAACGGAGTCGTGATCTCCGCATCGACCCAAGCGCTGCTGAAGGGGAAGTTCGACTACCGCAGTCTCGGCGTCCATGACTTGAAGGGCATCTCCGAGAAAGCGCAGGCCTGGCACGTGGTGCGCGCCTCGCGGATGGAGACCCGCTTCGCCGCCGCCATGGGCACGCGGCTGACGCCGCTCGTCAACCGCGAGGAGGAGATCGCGCTGCTGATGGGACGCTGGCAGCAGGCCAAAGACGGCGACGGCCAGGTCGTCGTCAAGTTCGGCGAGCCCGGCATCGGCAAGTCGCGCATCATCCAGGAAATCTTCGCGCGGATATCCGCCGATCGCCATGGCCAGGTCTCGCTCCAGTGCTCGCCTTACTACACCTCCACGGCGTTCCATCCGTTCGTCGAGCAGCTCAAATTCTCCCTCGGCCTCGATCGGGAGGATGCGTCCGCGCTGTCGCTGGCGAGCCTGGAGACCGCGATCGCCACCGCGCATGGCGACATCGAGCAGGTCGCGCCGCTGTTTGCCGCGCTGCTGTCGATACCGACCGGCGACCGCTATCCGCGGCTCGACCTTTCGCCGCAGCAGCAGAAGGATGCGACCGTCACGGCGCTGGTCAATCACTTCCTGGGCCTTGCGCGCGAGATGCCGTTGGTGATCGCGTTCGAGGATTTGCATTGGATCGACCCGACCTCACGCGAGGTGATCGACCTGCTGGTCGAGCGGGTGCAGAACCGGCCGATCCTGGTCATCATCACCGCGCGATCCGAATTCCAGCCGAGCTGGAACGCGCATTCGCACATCACGACCCTGGTGCTGAACCGCCTGAGCCGGCCGCTGCGCACGACGCTGGTCGAGCGCGTCGCCGGCAGGGAGCTGCCCAAGGAGGTCGTCGAGGAGATCATCGTCAAGACCGACGGCGTGCCGCTGTTCCTGGAAGAGCTGACCAAGACGGTCCTAGAATCCAACCTCCTGACCGAGCGGCACGGGCGCTACGTGCTGTCGGGTCCGTGGCGGCAGCTCGCGATCCCGGCGACCCTGACGGACTCGCTGATGGCGCGACTGGACCGCATGGGACCGTTCAAGCGGGTCGCCCAGATCGGCGCCACGATCGGGCGCGAGTTTTCCTACGAGACGCTGCACGCAGTCGCCAACACGCCAGCCGAGCAGATCGAAGCCGCGCTCAATCACCTGGAGCAGGCGGGCCTGATCATGCGCCGCGGCCATCCGCCGGACGCGCTCTACTCCTTCAAGCACGTGATGATCCAGAACGCCGCGCATGCGAGCCTCTTGCACAGCGAGCGCCGCAAGCTGCACTCCCGGATCGCCCAGGTGCTCGCCGAGATGTATCCGGAGAAGACCGAGCGCGAACCGGAGCTGCTCGCTTATCACCTGACCGAATCCGGCCAGAGCGAGGGTGCCGCCAGCTTTTGGCTCAAGGCCGGCAAGCAGGCGGCCAAGAGCGGCGCCAATCTGGAAGCGATCGGTCATCTGCGCCGCGGCTTGAGCGTCGTGCAGGCCAATGCGCGCGTGCAGGGCGCCGACCAGATCGAGCTCGAGCTCCGGATCGCACTCGGCACCGCCCTGATCGCCGCCAAAGGCTATGCCGTGCAGGAGGTCGAGCAGAACTACATCCGCGCGCTCGAACTTGGCCAGCAACTCGACGACGACGAAAAGGCCTTCGCCGCCACGCGCGGGCTCTGGGTGTGCCATTTCATCCGCGCCGATCTCACGCGCGCGCACGATCTCAGCGTCGAGCTGTTGAGATTCGCCAAGCGCGAGCGGCTGAACCAGCGGGCGGAGCCGGCGCAGCAGACCGGTTATCTGATCGAGGCGCACCGCGCGATCGCGATGACCATGCTCTATCGCGGCCGCTTTGCCGCCGCGCAGCATCATCTGCATCGCTGCATCAACCTCTACAGTCCCGACCTGCATTCCGGTCTGATGGAGCGCCACGGCATCGATCCCGGCGTGGTCTCGCTGTCCTATCTCGGGTATCTTCTGTGGTTCCTCGGCCGTCCGGACGCGGCGCGCCAGCACAGCGAGCAGGCGATCGCGAACGCCGAGAAGATCCGACATCCCTTCACGCTCGCCTTCGCACTCGTGTTCGGCGCCTATCTCCGCCAGCATTTGCGCGACGTCGAGGGCACGCGTGATCACGCCAATCGCGCGATGATCATCGCCACCGAGCACAATTTCCTGCACTGGAAGCAGCAGGCGGCGATCCTGCGCGGCTGGGCACTGGCTCAGCTCGGCGAAGCCGACGAAGGCCTCAGCCAGATGCGCGTCGGCCTCGACGAGTATGAGGCGATGGATTCCTGGCTCGCCGGCTGCTGGTTTCGTTGCCTGCTCGCGGAGTCCTATGCCAAGCTCGGGATGCGCGACGCTGCCTTGCGGGCACTGGACGGCGCGCTCGCGACCGCAAGACGGACCGGCGATCACTCCTACCTCGCCGAAGTCTATCGCCTGCAAGGCGAGATCACGCTGTCGGACGGTGCCCCGGCATCGGTGCGGGAGGCCGAGGATATGTTCGGCCTGTCGCTGGAGACCGCGCGCAAGCAGGGCGCATTGTCCTGGGAGCTTCGCACCGCCGTCAGCCTGGCACGGCTGTGGCACGAGGCCGGCAGGCGCGAGCACGCAAGTCTCCTGCTTGTGCCCATCGTCGGCAGGTTCAGCGAGGGCTTCTACACGCCGGACCTGAAGCAGGCGATGCAACTGATCAACGACCTCGGTGCGGAGGCGCCCGTTCGTGAACAGGTCGTCCCCTGACATGAGCGATCTTGCCGCAGAGGGTGCGCGCTTCTGCACTGGCACCGCTGCGTTTTCGGGGCATTGAACGGGGTTCCAGGCGGATGGCGAATGCTTCGTTTCATTTTACCTTGATTCCGTTTGTGAGTTTGCAGCGTCTCCCAGCGCGGCTATGACTGCGGCCCGATGGCCCATTTGAGCGCGCCCATGCATTCCGTTGCCCTGCTGACCGCCAGCTACGCCAAGGATATCGAGCGCTTTTCGCTGCTCAGCGAGAGCATCGACACCTGGCTCTCGGGATACACGCGGCATTATGTTCTCGTTAACGATGAGGACGTGCCGCTGTTCGAGCGGTTTGCCTCCGACAAGCGCGTGATCGTTCCGGCCTCGCGTTACCTGCCGAAATGGCTCTTCGCGCTCCCGCCGGCTCTCCAGTTCATCAGCAGCCGGCGCGTCTGGCTCTCGCTGCTCTCGTCACCGGTGCACGGCTGGCACATCCAGCAGATCCTCAAGATCGCCGGCGTTCTCAACGCGCCGGAGCAGCGCGTCTGCATCCTGGATTCGGACAATCTCTTCTTCCGCGAATTCGACGTTGGCCAGTACGCCGGCGGCGAGAAGACGCCGCTCTTCGTTACTCCAAAGGCGATCGGCGCCGACCACCCGTTGCATGGCCTGTGGCTCCGCACCGTCGATCAGCTTCTGGGTATCGAGGAGCGCTCGTTTCCGGCAGACGATTATGTCGGCAACGCGCTGGTCTGGGACAAGGACACTGCGCGGGCGATGACCGGCGCCATCAAGGCGGCGACAGGACTGAACTGGGTCCTGGCGCTATGCCGCAAGAAGAAGTTTTCCGAATACCTGCTCTATGGTCATTTCGTCGCGAGCTCACCCGCGCATCTGGCTGCGCATCGGGTCACGGAAAACAGTATTGCGGTGTCGCACTGGGACGACACGCGTCTCGACCGTCCGGCCATCGAAGCGATGATGCGCGCGGCCTCGCCAGAACAGGTCGCGCTCTGCATCCAATCCTATTCGTCGACTTCCATCGTCGACATCCGCGAGGTATTCCGGTTGAATTCGCGCGACCAGCGCGCGCCGAGCCTGTCGCCTGACCTTATGGGCGAGGCTGCAGCATTCGAGGTGCCGAAAACGCGCTAGAACATGATCCGACCCCGAAGGGCGGCGTTCGCGCAAAATGTGCAGCGGTTTTTCCTCGCGACAAACGCGGAACGCGTTTGCGCGGAGATCATGCTCAAACGATAGCGCGCTCAAGCATCCTTCGTGAACTTGCTGATGACGTCCATGAACGGCTTCGGCTTGAACTCGCCGTCGAGCGGCAGAGGACGGTTCGGCTGCTTGTCCTTGCGCGCGAAGGTGCCGTTGATCCAACTGTAGCGATCCGAGATGCCCCAGGTCAGGATCGAGCGCACCGGTCCGCTGCTTGAGATGGCCGTCAGCAGATCGTCGACGCGCTTGGCGACGATGGCGTCGCGCTCCGCCGGGCTCCCCGCGAGCTTCTGATCGTCGACATCGAGTTCGGTGACGAGCACCTCGAGCCCCCAGGAACGCAGCTCGGTGACGAACTCGGCGAGCCCGTGTGTGTCGATTTCGAGCTCGGCATGCAGATGCGATTGCAGTCCGACGGCGTGAAGCGGAACGCCCTGGTCGAGCAGGTCCATGATCAGGTTGCGGTAGGCCGTGCGCTTGGCGATGAAGGAGTCCTTGGCCGATTCGATGTCATATTCGTTGATCGCGAGCTTGACGAAGGGATCGGCCGCGGCGGCGGTGCGGAAGGCCAGCGGAATCCAGCCGTGACCAAGATGCTGCGTCCAGAACGTGTCGCGCCGGTCGGTGATCTTCTTCGGATTGTCCGGGATCGGCTCGTTGACGACGTCCCACGACGTCAGCTTGTTCTTGTAGTAGGATACGACGGTGCCGATGTGATCGACGAAGGCGCGCTCGACGCCCTTGCCGTCCTTGATCTGCTTGGTCCAGTCGGGAATGTCGTGATACCAGGCAAGCGCGTGGCCGCGCATCGTCAAATCGTTCGCCTGCGCAAAATCCAAGATCGCGTCGGCACGCTCGAAAGCAAATGTGTGCGCATCCGGCCGCAGCATCGGCCATTTCAGCTCGAGCACCGGCACCACCTGAGTGCAATAGGTGCTGATGGCGTCCCCAAGCCGAGGATCGGCTTGCAGGTCCCAGAGCGTGGCCGCAGCGCCAAAGCCCGGACGGCGCTGGGCACGCTTCGACGCCGGCACTGCAGACGCGGATGCCCCCGCCGCGAGCGTTGCGGCGCTGCCGAGCAAGAATTCGCGTCGGTCGAGCCTAGTCACGCGTGAGGCTGCATCGCCGCTTTGGCGATCTCGTAATAGTGAAGCGCGCCCTTCTCGAGCGTCAGATTGTCCAACACATAGTCCCGCGGTGCGAAGTCCCCCGCGCCGACGTGTGACCAGAAGCGGGCCCAGCCGGATCCGAAGCCATCCGCATCCGTGAAGGTCATGCCGCAGCGCGCGTCGAAATAGGGGACCGAGGACACGCCGCCCTCGTACCTCACCTTGTGCGGAAAATATTTCGGATCCTGCCACGGCCCGCCGCGATCCCAGGCAAAGACCGGCACGCCGCTCGACAGCGCCTGCTGGCAGGCGATGCCCTGGCTCTCGTGCTCGCACAGGAAGACCATGCTGCGGCAGCGCGCCAGCGCCGCCTTGTAGTCGTCCTCCCTGTAATGGCCGTAGCGGATCACTTCGACAGTGCGGCCGCTTGCTTCGAGATGCCTGCGGATCGGCTCGATCAGCTCCGCCTCGTAGCGCCCGTAATCCCAGCGGATCTTGTCGTAGAGCAGCACGTCGACGCTCTTCTGCTCGGTTGGCGCTGGTGTCCACAAATCGGTCTCGATGCCGACGGGCCAGGCGCCGACATGGGGCCAGTGCGGACGGAACATGTCGGCGTACCAGGCACATGGCACCAGCACGCGCTTCACGTTGAGATCCTTCAGACTCGCCGGCGCATCGAGCGGGTGGTCGTACATGGCGACGCCGAGCAGCAGCGGGTTTTTCCACTTGAACCAGTCGAGCACGAACGGCCGGCCGATGATGCAGGCCAGTTCCTCGGGGTGCTTCTGGATGTAGCGATAGTCGTTGACTCGGTAGCGGATGCCGAGCCGATCGAGGCCCGCACACAGATTGAGGAGCACGCGCCGCTGGCCGCTGATATAGGACTTGCCAACCAGCAAGCGCCGCAGCAGCGGCCGGAGATGGCGGTCACCGGGAAACCAGCGGTCGTCCCGTTCTTCGAAGAAGAGGTTGAGGACCATCCTGTCGCCGCCAGCGTTGCCGGAGGTTGCCGGCACAAGCGGCGCGTCGGTGCCGCGATGCGGCCGAGAGGCCGGCTTCGCCCGTGCTTGTTCCGCAACGTCCATGTCAGTCACATCAGCACATCGGAGGAGTCGGGGCGACGTTGCGATATCATTGTTTCTTTTCCGTGATCCCGCCGGCCCGTTCAAGGACAGGGCAAATTTAACGCTAACGCGCGATAAGCGCGCGATTGCTCCATTCGCGGTCCGATTTGCAGACTTATGCGGCTATCTTGCCGGCGCCAGCGCGCCGTCCGATCGCTCCACCAAAGTCCAAGTGTTTTAACGCTTCGTTAATCCTCACGGCCGTTACCGGTCCCGAGTCCGCATGCTGAATCGCCATTTCTCCATTTATCTCGTCGCCTACATCTTGCCTGCGGCGGTGGGGTTCTTCGCGGTTACGGCCTACACACGGTTGCTGACGCCGGCGGAGTACGGCGTCTATGTGGTTGGCATCAGTCTTGCGGGAATCCTGGGCGCGATCTTTTTCGCCTGGATCAAGCTGTCGGTATCCCGCTATCAGGCGATCTCGGCGGAAGTGGATTTTCGCGGCACGGCGATGGTCGCCTTTGCGCTGACGGCCGCGGTTCTCTGCGCGACGACCCCGCTGGTCTTCCTGTTCCGAAGCGACGTCAGCATCGAGCTGCTGATCGCCAGCATGTTCGTCGCGATCATGGCCAATGCGGTCGATGTCGGCCAGGAGTTCGAGCGCGCCAAGCTGCGGCCCTACCGCTTCGCGGCGATCTCGATCGTGCGCAGCGTGTCGAGCGTGGGCTTTGGGCTCGCCGGGATCTGGCTCGGCTGGGGTGGATTGGGGCTGCTCGCGGCATTCGGCCTCGGCTCGCTCGCCGGCATCATCCTGAATTTGGTCGGTGACCGCACCAAGATCGGACGTTTCCAGCGCAGCCAGTTCATGCAGCTGGCGCGCTACGGTCTTCCGTTGACGCTGGCCGGGCTTTCCGTTGCGGTCTACTCGGCCTGCGACCGTCTCATCGTCGCTTATCTGCTCGGCAACGATGCCGCCGGCATTTTTGGCGTTGCTGCGGACCTGCCGCGCCAGTTCATGGTCATGATCGCCTCCAGCGTTGCCGCGGCGACGGTGCCGCTGGTGTTCCGGTCGTTGTCGGAGAAAAACAATGACACGACGCGGGAGCGGCTAACCGAAAGCCTCGAGCTGCTGCTCGTCGTCGTTGCGCCCGTGGCGGTCTGGCTTGCGCTGGCGGCGGACCAGGTCGCCGGCACGCTGGTCGGCGTCGACTTCCGCGCAGGCGTGTCCGCGCTGCTGCCGACTCTGGTGCTCGCCCGCTTGTTCGGGATCGCCAATCAGTTCTATGTCCAGATCAGCTTCCAACTCGCCGAACGCCCCTTCATGCTGGCGGCACAGTCCTTCCTCACGCTGGTTGTCAGCGTGATCCTGATGTTCGCGCTGGTCGCCGGCTATGGCCTCTACGGTGCGGCGCTGGCGACTTTCGCGACCGAAGCGATCGGCTTCCTCGTGGCTGTCCTCTTGATGCATCGGGCCCACCCGGTCCCGTTCGACCTCAATCGCCTCGCCGCTGTTGCCGCTTCCGCTGCGGTGATGGCGGCCGCGATCCTGATCGCGCGATCGCAAGCGGGCGGCACCGGTCTCGGGTCGCTCATCGTCGTGAGCCTCGCCGGTGGCTTCGCTTACGCCGCCGCGGCGTGGCTGCTGAACGTCGCGAACGTGCGAACGTTGTCGCTGCGCCTCCTGCGAACGTTCAACCGGAAGGCGCTGGGCGTTTAGCGATCATGGCGAGCCTGACCCGCTCCCGGCATTGTCCCGTGCAGCTGAACCAGGTTAGCCGGACATTCTGCCGCAGCGATCGAGGCCGGCTTCGGGCCAGCTTCGGCCGGGGGCCGCCTTCCGCCGATGTGAACCGTCGTATAGGAGAGATTTGTCGCGGGAACGTGCCGAATCTCGCCACAGACGGAACGTAAGGCGGATGCGATTTCTTAATCCAGAGATAGCAATTTGACATTTGACCGACACCAGCGGACTGGCAGTTCGACCGAGGATGGCATGAAAAACCGATCGACGACGGCGCAATCCACCAGAGCGGTGCTGCGTCAGGGGCCTACCGGGATCATTGCGCTTGCGACGCTGGCCATGTTCGCGGCGGTGGCGCCGGCGACGGCTGCCAAGCAGGCCCGTCAGCCGGTCGAGGCGGTGGCGCCGCGCGTAGCCGGCGAGCCGATCATGGCGATCGTGTCGATCAAGAGCCAGCAGGTCACCTTCTACGATTCCGACGGCTGGATCCTGCGCGCGCCGGTGTCGACAGGCACCACGGGACGCGAGACACCGGCGGGCGTCTTTGCCATCATCGAGAAGGACAAGGACCACCGCTCGACCATGTATGATGATGCCTGGATGCCGCATATGCAGCGCATCACCTGGAACGGCATCGCGCTGCACGGCGGTCCGCTGCCCGGGTATGCCGCCTCACATGGCTGCGTGCGGATGCCGTTCGGCTTTGCCGAGAATCTGTTCGACAAGACGTATATCGGGATGCGCGTGATCATCTCGCCGGACGATACGGTCCCGACCGCGTTCTCCCACCCTTCGCTTTTCATGCCGAAGCGGGAGGCCATTGCGGCGGCGCCGAGCCGTGCCGACAAGCTCTCCGCCGAGGCGGAGGAGGCCACCAGGGCCGCCGACGAGGCCAAGAAGGCGGCATCGGCAGCCGCAAAAGAAGCCGCTTCGCTGCCGGCGGCGCTGCGCAAGCTGGAACAGCAGAAGGCTCGCGCCGACGCCGAGCTCGCTTTCGCCGACAAGATGCTCGCGAACGCGAAGACCGATCAGGCCCGGACCAAGGCCGAGGAGCTGAAGCAGAAGGCCGCCGCCAAGGCTGCGGATGCAGCGACGCAGCTCGATGCCGCAAAGGCCGCGGCGCAGCCGAAGCGCGAGGCGGTCGCCGCCACCAAGGAGGCCGCCAGGGTCGCCGCGGCCAGGAAAGCCGACGCCGTGAAGGCGGCGACCGATGCAAAGCTCGCGCTCGAGCCGGTCTCGGTCTACATCAGCCGTGCGACGCAGAAGCTGTACGTGCGGCGAAACACCCACAAGCCGGCGCCCGATGGCGGCGGCGAGGTGTTCGACACCAGCATCGAGGTCCCCGTCACGATCCGCAACCCAGACCAGCCGCTCGGCACGCATATTTTCACGGCGATGGCGAGGACCGATACGGGCCTGCGCTGGAGCGTGGTCACGATCGAAAACGGCGACGAGGCGAGGGCCGCGCTCGACCGGATCACCATCCCGCAGGACGTGCTCGACCGTATCGCGCCGACCGCGTTGCCGCGCTCCTCGATCATCATCTCGGACGAGCCGTTGAGCAGCGAGACCAATTACCGCACCGAGTTCGTTGCGGTGCTGAGCAATCAGCCGCAGGGCGGCTTCATCACGCGCAAGCCGACCGCGCCTGCCATGATCGCGAGCGATGACGGCTGGGACAATGGCGGCAACGGCTTCGGCTTCTTCTTCCAGCGCGATCCGTACGTGCAACCGGTCAATCCGCGCCGGAGAGGCCAGTATCAGTATTACCAATCGACGCAGCCGGTGCAGCGAGGCTTTTGGTAGGGACGCCGAGATCGCCTGCGGCGCAGGCTTACGGCCGCGCCGTGATCACCAAAGCCTGAATCTTGGCTTCGACCGGTCCGGAGCCATGGCGCATCCGGATCGCCTCAGTGACCGCGTCAGTCGCCGCCTGAAGGTCGCCGCCGCTTCTTGCCTCGATCTCGCCGCGCAGCGGCGTGCCCTGGCAGTAGGCGATCGCCACGTCTTCCGCTGTTGGCGCGCGGCTGATTGCGGATCGCGTTTCGATCGAGACGCTGCCAAAACCTGCCCGTTCGAGATCGGCCCTGATGATCGCATGGTCGAAATAGCCGTGCGGTGTCCGGGCCATGAAACGCGGCGGATCATCGGGAAACAGCTTGGCCAAGGCGATCGTTGCATCGTGGGCGAACACGTTGTCCTCGATGCGGTCCCAGACGTTGAAGAGGAACGTGCCGCTCGGCTTCAAAACGCGCTTTGCTTCGGAATAGCCCTTGACGCGATCCGGAAAGAACATGGCGCCGAACTGGCAGCAGACCACGTCGAATTCCGCGTCGCCGAACGCAAGAGCCAACGCATCCGCCTGGCGCCAGACAATGCGGGCATCGTCCGCCTGACGCTGCGCTGCAACCGCGAGCATCGGCTCGCTGAGATCGGTCGCAACATAGCGGACGCTGCGCGGCAGCGCCGCCGCCACGGCGCGCGTCACCGCGCCGGTGCCGGCCGCGATCTCGAGCAGTACGAAAGGCGAGAGCGCAGCGACCCGTCTTGCGATGTCGTCGGCATAGGCGGCGAAGATCATCGGGACGAGATATTCGTCGTAGAGTTTTGGGACGGAGCCGGCGAAAATCTTGTCGGTGTCGGACATGCTTGCCTCGCTGAAGGTTCAGACGCGAGATCAAGCTACCATGGACCGCTAGCTCAGCGCGCAAGCAAAGATGTGAACCAGGCCGGTTTCCGCATCGGGCGCGCTCCAGGCGATGTCGGCCAAGCCGGCCATTCGTTCTACGATTTCGCGCCGTCGCACCGCGCAGACGCCCGCCGTCGATAGCGGGTTGAGCGGGATGTAAGGCGCGCAGCGTCCTATCGCGCGTGCGATCGCGCGCGACAGATTAGATGATCGAGCGAGATGTACCCGGGTCCGTAAGCCATGAGGGCGAGTGCCATGGCCGTCCAAGTGAGGTGAATCGGCCAGCCGTCGGGCACGGTGAGCTCGACGATGACGGTCATGAGCAATAATCCGAGCGCAGCGAACCGTGTGCCGAGACCCAGCACCAGCAGGATTGGAAACATGATCTCGCCACATCCCGACAGGAAGCCATTACCGCCGGCGCAGGAAAGTGATAGGGCCCGCCGGGCAGGTGCAGCATGAACTCGTCGCTGAACAGCGTCACCGCGGTGTCGTTGAGTCTGAGGAAGCCGTCCCACTTGAGAATGCCCGAGCGCCAGAAGGGAACGGCGAGCGCCGCGCGCAGCACGAGCTGAACGAGCGAGGGCGCGGCAATCGTCCGTACCAGAGAGTTGGCGTTGTCGAGCAGCAGCCCAAGTGATGGCAGGGCGCTTCCCGCAGTCATGCGTTGATCGGTGATCATCATGCGTCTCCGAGAGCAAGCGAAGTGAATGCGCCAGCCTCGATCAGGCCGGTGATGTTGGAAGCGAGGTCGAAATCGGGGCATGCATCCAGCGCCGACGCGGCGGCCCCGCCGAGTGGCTCGCCCGAAGCAAGGCGTTCGGCAAACACTGCGCCGCCGGGCGGAAGGCGACGCACCATAACGTCGAATTCGGGCCGGGTGATCAACGCGTCTTCCAGCGTCGACGCGTCAATGCGCCCGATCGGTGCGTCATCGCGGTTGGCGGCAAAGATCGTCACTGCCGAGAAGGACGAGCGCACGATGCGCAGCGCCGGATGCGCGATGAAGACTAGATCGGCCAACCGTTCCGAGGCGAAGGCCGCCAGCGCAGCGGCCGACAACGGCGCGGCGTCCTGCGCATGGTAGGCATCGAGCCACGCCCGCTCGATGCGTGCAACATCCGCAAGCCAGGGCATTGTCTGCGCATACTCATATCGTGTGATGAAGTCGGCAAACTCGCGGCCATATTCGAACAGCAGCGGGGAAGTCGGGGGGCTGCTGCAGATGTGGAAGCGCGCCATGGCACGGAAGAAATCAGGACCGGTGATGCGCTGCACCGCCGGATAGATCGCGGCGAGGGCATCGATCAGGCTCACCGTGACATTGTTGCGGTAGACAGCGTAGCGCTTGCCGGCGGCCTTGCCGTTCGGACCCGCCACGATCGCGGGCGCCGCCCGCGTGGGGTCCAGCAGTCCCAGCGTAAAGGCGGCGGCAAAGGACAGGCCCTGCTCAGGCGGCATGACGGTCTCCCGCAGTTGCAGTCTTATTGCAGCGATCGAGGATTGCCTGTGCGGCGGCGGCTTCCGCCTGCAACACCGGCCAGTCCGGAATCTTGCTATCCCATTCGATCAGCGTCGGCACGCCACCGCGGCGCCGGATGACGATCTCGAATAGCTTCCATACGGCATCCGCGACCGGGCCGTCATGGCTGTCGATCAGCAGCAGGTCGCCTTCGTCATCGGCCTGCTCTGCGTGGCCGGCGAGGTGGATCTCCCCGACGTGCGCCAGCGGAAATTCCGCGAGGTACTCAAGCGCGGAGAATCCGTGATTGGCCGCGGATACGAAGACGTTGTTGATGTCGAGCAGCAGCCCGCAGCCGGTGCGTTCGGCAATGGCGCGGATGAAATCGGTCTCGCTCATCGACGATTCGCGAAAGGCGACATAGGTGGACGGATTTTCCAATAGCAACGGACGGCAGATCGCGTCCTGCACCTGGTCGATGTGGTCGCAGACGCAAGCCAGCGTCGCTTCGGTGTAGGGCAGCGGCAGAAGATCGTTGAAGAAGCTGGTCTCATGCGTTGACCAGGCAAGGTGTTCGGACACCAGCGCTGGTTGGTAGCGAGCTACCAAATCTCGGAAGCGGGCCAGATGCGCCTTATCGAGCGGCTGGGGTCCGCCGATCGACATGCAGACGCCGTGCAGCGACAGCGGATGGTCGCGGCGGATCGCCTCCAGCGCGCGATGCGGCGGGCCGCCCGCGCCCATATAGTTTTCGGCATGCACCTCGAAGAAGCCGCATTGCCGGCCCGTGCTCAGGATGGCCTGGAGGTGCTCGGGCTTGAAGCTCGTCCCGGCAACACCGCCGATGGGAGCGGAGTAGCGGAGTGGCACCGCAGACGCCTCGGGCACGATTGCCGTCGTCATGGATTCCTCCGCTCTTCACCGTTGTCGTGGGCGCGACGCGGTGCGTTAGCCCGCATTTCTCACAGTATTGAGGCGCATCGGGGCGCGAATCAGCGAAAGTTCTTTTGCGAGAAGGACTTTGCGATGATTCAAGGAATGCCCCGATGCC